>NZ_JBEYZD010000006.1:0-186149 GCF_040645895.1 Streptomyces olindensis
GTGGACGTCGCCCGCTGCGCGCGGACCTGCGGCGTGGACGAGGACCTGCTGCGTCGGACGGCACGCAGGATCGGCACCGCCTCCAGCGGGTGCCGCGTCGGCCGGTGGGTGAACCCGTGGGTGTCACACCCGCGGCTTCTCGCGCATCTCGTACGTCGCGATGACGTCGTCGACCTTGATGTCGTTGAAGTTGCCGAGGTTGATACCGCCCTCGAACCCTTCGCGGATCTCGGTGACGTCGTCCTTGAAGCGACGCAGGCCCTCGATGGTGAGGTTCTCCGCGACGACCTTGCCGTCGCGCAGCAGGCGGGCCTTGGTGTTCCGCTTGACCTCGCCGGAGCGGATGAGCACACCGGCGATGTTGCCCAGCTTGGACGACTTGAAGACCTCGCGGATCTCCGCCGTACCGAGCTCGACCTCCTCGAACTCCGGCTTGAGCATGCCCTTGAGGGCCGCCTCGATCTCCTCGATCGCCTGGTAGATGACCGAGTAGTACCGGACGTCCACGCCTTCGCGCTCGGCCATCTGCTGCGCACGCCCGGCGGCGCGCACGTTGAAGCCGATGACGATGGCGTCGGAGCCCATGGCCAGGTCGATGTCGGACTCCGTGACCGCACCGACGCCGCGGTGCAGGACGCGGATGTCGACCTCTTCGCCGACGTCCAGCTGGAGCAGGGAGGACTCCAGAGCCTCGACCGATCCGGACGCGTCGCCCTTGATGATCAGGTTCAGCTGCTGGACCTCGCCGGCCTTCAGCACCTTGTCCAGGTCCTCCAGCGACACGCGGCGCGTGCGCTTGGCGAACGCGGCGTTCCGCTCGCGGGCGGCGCGCTTCTCGGCGATCTGACGGGCCGTACGGTCCTCGTCGACCACGAGGAAGTTGTCGCCCGCGCCCGGGACGTTGGTCAGGCCCAGGACCTGGACCGGCGTCGACGGGCCCGCCTCGGTGACGAGGTTGCCGTTGTCGTCGTGCATCGCCCGGACCCGGCCGTACGCGTCGCCGACCACCATGGTGTCGCCGACCCGCAGCGTGCCGCGCTGGACGAGGACCGTCGACACGGCACCGCGGCCGCGGTCGAGACGGGACTCGATCGCGATGCCCTGCGCGTCCTGGTGCGGGTTGGCCCGCAGGTCGAGCGAGGCGTCGGCCGTGAGGATCACGGCCTCCAGCAGGGAGTCGATGTGCAGACCCTGCTTGGCGGAGATGTCGACGAACATCGTGTCGCCGCCGTACTCCTCGGCCACCAGCCCGTACTCGGTGAGCTGACCGCGCACCTTGGTCGGGTCGGCGCCCTCGACGTCGATCTTGTTGACCGCGACGACGATCGGGACGTCGGCCGCCTTGGCGTGGTTGAGCGCCTCGACCGTCTGCGGCATGACGCCGTCATTGGCCGCGACGACCAGGATCGCGATGTCGGTCGACCGGGCACCACGGGCACGCATGGCGGTGAACGCCTCGTGACCCGGGGTGTCGATGAAGGTGATCTTGCGCTCTTCGTCGTTGACCTCGGTCGCGACCTGGTAGGCACCGATGTGCTGGGTGATGCCGCCGGCCTCGCCCGCGATGACGTTCGTCTTGCGGATGGCGTCGAGCAGTCGCGTCTTACCGTGGTCGACGTGACCCATGACGGTGACGACCGGCGGGCGGACCACCAGGTCCTCCTCGTCGCCCTCGTCCTCGCCGAACTCGATGTCGAAGGACTCGAGCAGCTCGCGGTCCTCCTCCTCCGGGCTGACGATCTGAACCGTGTAGTTCATCTCGTCGGCGAGGAGCTGGAGCGTCTCGTCGGAGACGGACTGCGTGGCCGTGACCATCTCGCCGAGGTTCATCATGACCGCGACGAGCGACGCCGGGTTGGCGTTGATCTTCTCCGCGAAGTCGGTGAGGGAGGCACCGCGCGACAGGCGAACGGTCTCGCCGTTGCCGCGAGGCAGCATCACGCCGCCGACCGACGGGGCCTGCATGGCCTCGTACTCCTGGCGCCTCTGCCGCTTCGACTTGCGGCCACGACGCGCGGGACCGCCGGGACGACCGAAGGCGCCCTGCGTGCCACCACGGCCACCCGGACCACCGGGACGACCGCCGAAGCCGGGACGGCCACCGCCGCCGCCGAAGCCGCCGCCACCGCCGCCACCGGGACGACCGGCGAAACCGCCGCCGCCACCGGGACGACCGGCACCGCCACCGCCGCCGGGACGGCCGGCGAAGCCGCCGCCGGGACGACCGGCACCGCCGGGACGACCCGCACCACCCGGGCCACGACCCCCACCGGGGCCGGGACGCGGGCCGGCAGCGGGACGCTGCGGCATCATGCCGGGGTTCGGACGGGGACCTGCGGAGCCGCCGCCGGGACGCGGGCCGCCGCCCTGCGGACGCGGCATCGAGCCCGGGGTCGGGCGGTTGCCGCCCGGAGCCTGCGGACGCGGACCGCCGCCGCCCTGGGCGCCGGGCGCCTGGGGACGAGGACCGCCGCCGGGCCCGCCGGGGCCGGGACGGGCACCACCCTGCGGACGGGGCGCCTGCGGGCGCGCCATGCCGGTGGAGCCACCGGAGGTGAAGGGGTTGTTGCCCGGGCGCGGACCGGCCGGACGGGCACCCGGCCGCGGCGCCGGAGCGCCGGGACGCGGACCCTGACCGCCGGAACGGCCCTGGCCGCCCTGACCCTGGCCGGGACCGCCGGAGGGGCGGCCGCCGCCGGGCTTGGGGGCGCCGGGACGCGCGCCACCGGGCTTCGGACCGGACGGGGCCGGGGCCGACGGGGGCGCGGTGAACTCGGGCGCGGCCGGAGCCGGACGCGGCGCGGGCTTGGGACCCGGCGTCGGACGCGGGCCGGGGGCCGGCGCGGGGGACGACGGGGCCGACGGCTGCTGGGCCGCGGGCTTGGGGGCGGCCGGCGGCTTCGGGGCAGCCGGACGCGCCGCCTGCGCCGGAGAGGGCGCGGCGGGACGGGGGGCGGCCTTCTTGGGGGCGGCGGGCTTCGCGGCGGACTTGCCGTTGCCACCACCCTGGAAGGCGTCGGTCAGCTTGCGAACAACGGGCGCTTCGATCGTCGAAGACGCCGAACGGACGAATTCACCGAGTTCCTGGAGCTTGGCCATGACGACCTTGCTCTCGACACCGAACTCCTTGGCGAGTTCGTAGACCCGGACCTTAGCCACTTCGCTCCTTTGAGGTCCGGGTTACGTCCGGACCGTCGCTAGTTCATGGGCGTACTCATCGCGTACTCATCGAGTGCTCATCGCAATCTCGACCTGCTTTCGACTCGCGAGGTACCTAAGCCACACGGGGTTCCGTGCGGCACGTCTTACGGTGTTGCCTGCTCGGCAACTGTTGTCTGCTCGACGTATCGGCGCAACGCCTTTGTGTCGAGCGCTCCCGGGGCGCGCAGTGCCCTCGTGAACGCCCGGCGGCGTACCGCCTGGTCGAGACAGACCGGGGCGGGGTGAACGTACGCACCCCGGCCGGGCAGCGTACCGCGAGGATCAGGGACGCATGCGTCCTTGATCGCCACGATCCGCAGCAGTTCGGCCTTGGCCGCTCGCTCCCGACACCCCACACAGGTGCGTTCAGGGCATGCGCGGGCGCGCGTCCGGCCAGACACTGCTAAGTCTACCTCCCCAAACGCGCCTCACCCCTATGGGGCAGGTTTCGAACAGTTGCCGCGCATGAACCTGTCGTGATCTGAACGACCGGCGGCTTGGATCTATTCCCCGGAGCGGTCCCGGGTCTGTTCCCCGGAGCGGTCCCGGGTCTGCTCCCCGGACGGTTCCGTGTCCGGGCGGATGTCGATCCGCCAGCCGGTCAGCCGGGCCGCGAGGCGGGCGTTCTGGCCCTCCTTGCCGATGGCCAGGGACAGCTGGTAGTCGGGGACGGTCACCTGGGCGGACCGGGTCGACATGTCCACGATCTCGACCTTGGAGACACGGGCCGGGGAGAGCGCGTTCGCCACCATCTCGGCCGGGTCCTCCGACCAGTCGACGATGTCGATCTTCTCACCGTTCAGCTCGCCCATCACGTTGCGGACCCGGCCGCCCATGGGGCCGATGCAGGCGCCCTTGGCGTTCAGGCCGGACCGGGTGGACCGGACGGCGATCTTCGTGCGGTGACCGGCCTCACGGGCGATCGCGGCGATCTCCACGGAGCCGTCGGCGATCTCCGGCACCTCCAGGGCGAACAGCTTCTTCACCAGGTTGGGGTGCGTGCGCGACAGCGTCACGGACGGGCCGCGGACGCCCTTGGCGACCCGGACGACGTACGACCGCAGCCGCATGCCGTGCGGGTAGGTCTCGCCCGGCACCTGCTCCTGCACCGGCAGGATGGCCTCGAGCTTGCCGATGTCCACGAGCACGTTCTTCGGGTCGCGGCCCTGCTGGACCACACCGGTGACGATGTCGCCCTCGCGGCCGGCGTACTCGCCGAGCGTCGCGTCGTCCTCGGCGTCGCGCAGGCGCTGCAGGATGACCTGCTTGGCCGTGGTGGCGGCGATACGGCCGAAACCGGACGGGGTGTCGTCGAACTCGCGGGGCTCCTGGCCCTCCTCGACGTCGTCGGGGTCCTCCTTCGCCCACACGGTCACATGGCCGGTCTCCCGGTTGAGCTCCACGCGCGCGTGGCGGCGGCTTCCCTCGGTGCGGTGGTAGGCGATGAGGAGGGCCGACTCGATCGCCTCGACCAGCAGGTCGAAGGAGATCTCCTTCTCCCGAACCAAGCCCCGCAGGGCACTCATGTCGATGTCCACGGCTACGCCTCCTCTTCCTTCTTGTTGTCCTTGCGGCTGAACTCGACCTGGACCCGCGCCCGGGCGATGTCGTCGAAGGCGAGCCTGCGCGCGGTGGCCTTGCGGCCCTTGACTCCGGGCACCTCGGTGTCGACGCCCTCGTCGTCGACCTTCAGGATTCTGGCGACCAGCTCGCCGCCCTCGGCCAGCTGGAACTTCACCAGCCGGTCCGTGGCCCGGACGTAGTGCCGGTGTTCCGTGAGGAGGCGCTCCGCGCCCGGGGTGCCGACCTCGAGGGTGTACTCCCCCTCGCCCATCGCGTCCGTCTCGTCGAGCTTCGCCGAGAGCGCGCGGCTCACATCGGCGATCTGGTCCAGGTCCGCACCGGTGTCGGAGTCGACGACGACGCGCAGCACTCGCTTGCGGCCGACGGAGTCCACTTCGATCTCTTCGAGATCCAGGCCCTGGGAGGCGACGAGCGGTTCCAGCAGTTCTCGCAGCCTCTCGCTCTGGGTGGTGCTCATCCGGGTGACTCCTCGGCCGCGTGTGCTGTTGTGGGATGGGTCGCGTGTCTGGTCAAAGGGTATCCGGTCGTGGGGAGTGTTGCCGTCCACCCGGTCACGAACGGTGCCGCTGAGTGGTCCCGGGCGACGGCCCGGGTACCGTGATCACGGGCGTGCAGCCCTGCCATGCGCTTCTTTCTCGCAACGAGCCCCCGAGGACGTCTGACGTGCCGTTCCCCCCATCGCCGCGCGCCCGTTCGGGGCCGCGCAGAAGGAGTCTGCTCGCCCTCGGCCCGGCGGCCGTCGCCTTGGCGGGCTGCACCGCCGGCGGCGAGGACCCGGCCGACCCGGGCGACGGCCCGTCGGCGGCGGAGCGCCGGGCACGCGCGCGTGCGGCGCGGGACAGCGAGGGGCTGGTGGCGCGGTACGACGCGGTGATCGCCGCGCGGCCGGGGCTCGCGGGGCGCCTGGGGCCACTGCGGGAGGACGTCGTACGGCACGCGCGGGCGTTCGGGGGTGGCCGGAAAGCGTCCCCCTCGGTGTCGGGCTCGGCCGCGCCGTCGGCCTCGCCGACGACCGCCGTGCCGGGGAACGACAAGGACGCCCTGGCCGGGCTCGCCGCCGCGGAGCGGGAGCTCGCCGACCGGCGGTCCAAGGAGCTGCTCGGGGTGCCGGGCGAGCTGGCGCGGCTGCTGGCGTCGGTGGCGGCGGCCGGGGCGGTGCACGTGTATCTGCTGACGGAAGGGGAGGCGTGAGCGAGGCGGAGGACCGGGAGCTGCGGGCCCTGCAGGCGGCGCTGGCGGCCGAGCACGCGGCGGTCTACGGCTACGGCGTCGTCGGCGGGAAGATCGGCGACGGGCGGCGCGGCGAGGCGCAGACGGCGTTCGACGCGCACCGGGCGCGCCGGGACGCCCTGGTGCGCGAGGTGAAGGACCTGGGCGGCAGGCCCGTGGCGGCGGCCGCCGGGTACGCGCTGCCGTTCCAGGTGCCGGACGCGGCGGCGGCCGTGCGGCTGGCCGCCGAACTGGAGGACCGGGTGGCCGGGGTCTACTCCGACCTGGTGCGGGCCGCGGGCGGCGGGCGGCGGGCCCTGGCCGCCGAGGCGCTGCGGGAGGCGGCGGTGCGGGCGGTGCGCTGGCGCGGGGAGAGCGTAGCCTTCCCTGGGCTCGCCGAGCGCGCGGGCACGGCCCCGCCCTCGGCGGCGCCGACGGCGTGACCCGCGCGGGGCACGCACCGCGGACAGCACGAAGGGAACGACTCGCGCATGGTTTTCGAACCGCCGCAGCGCCTGGTCAGGGCGCTCGGTGAGACGGCGCCGGACGGTGACGACTGGCTTCAGAGGCTGCCCGAGGCGGCGCAGCGGGCCGTCGCGCTACGCGAGTTGACCGTGGAGCGGGTGCAGGTGCCGGGCGGGCGCAGCAGCCTGGTCGTGCTGGTGCGGACGGCCGACGGGACGCCCGCCGTGCTGAAGCTGGCGCCGGGGCGGGCCCGGCCGGAGGCGGAGCGTGCCGCGCTGGCGCACTGGGCCGGGCGGGGCGCCGTACAGCTGCTCGAAGCGGTCCTGCCGGCCGAGGGTGTGCTGCTGCTGGAGCGGCTGCACCCGGACGTGTCGGTGCGGTCCCTGCCGGAGGCGAAGGCGCTGCTGGAGGCGGCGGGGACGCTGCGGCGGCTGTGGGTCGAGCCGCCCGCCGGTTTCCCGTTCGAGACGGTGGCCGAGCGGACCGGGCGGCAGGCCGAGGCGATGCGGGCCCGGGCGCAGGCCGATCCCGAGGTGGCCCCGCTGGTGGAGCTGGCGCTCGCGGCACGCGCGGAGCTGCTGGCCGCGCCGCCCGAACACCGGCTGCTGCACGGCACGTTCCGGCAGAGCAAGGTGCTCGCCGGGGAGCGGATGCCGTGGCTGGCCGTGGGGCCCGACCCGGTGGTCGGCGAGTGCGCGTTCGATCTGGCCCGGCTGGTCCGGGACCGGGTGGAGGACCTGATCGCCCAGCCGTCCGGCGCGGCCACGACCCGGCGCCGGGTGAAGCGGCTGGCCGAGTCGCTGGACGTGGACCAGGAGCGGCTGCGGGGCTGGACCCTGTTCCGGGCCGTGGAGTCGGGTGTGCGGGCCGGACGGGTGGGGCGGCCCCGGGACGCGGAGCTGCTGCTGGAGTTCGCGGGCTGGCTGTGAGCGCTCCGGCCTCCCGGAGCGCTCACCCCTGCCCCTGCCGGGGCCTTACGCCGTGAGGCGGGCGACGGCCTCCTCCACCGTCAGTTCCTCGCGCTCGCCGGTGCGGCGGTTCTTCAGCTCGACGACGCCCTCGGCGGCGCGGCGCCCCGCCACCAGGATCTGCGGGACGCCGATCAGCTCCGAGTCCGTGAACTTGACGCCCGGGGAGACGCCGGCGCGGTCGTCGACCAGGACGCGGACGCCGGCCGCGGCCAGCTTCCCGGAGACGTCGAGGGCGAGTTCCGTCTGGAGGGCCTTGCCTGCGGCGACCACGTGGACGTCGGCCGGGGCGACCTCCTTGGGCCAGCACAGGCCCTTGTCGTCGGCGCTCTGCTCGGCGAGGGCTGCGACCGCGCGGGAGACGCCGATGCCGTAGGAGCCCATGGTGACGCGGACCGGCTTGCCGTTCTGGCCGAGGACGTCGAGCTTGAGGGCGTCGGCGTACTTGCGGCCCAGCTGGAAGATGTGGCCGATCTCGATGGCGCGGTCCAGGACGAGGCCCGTGCCGCACTTCGGGCAGGGGTCGCCCTCCTGCACGACCACGACGTCGACGTACTGGTCGACCTCGAAGTCACGGCCCGCGACGACGTTCTTGGTGTGGGTGCCGGCCTTGTTCGCGCCGGTGATCCAGGACGTGCCCGGGGCGACGCGCGGGTCGGCGAGGTACGTGACCTTGTCCAGGCCCTGCGGTCCGACGTAGCCGCGGACCAGGTCGGGGCGGGCCGCGAAGTCCGTCTCGGTGACCAGTTCGACGGTGGCCGGGGCGAAGTGCGCCTCGACCTTGTCCAGGTCGACCTCGCGGTCCCCGGGCACGCCGACGGCGACGATCTCGCCGTCGACCTTCACGAGGAGGTTCTTCAGCGTGGCCGAGGCCGGGACGCCGAGGGAGGCGGCGAGGGTCTCGATGGTCGGGGTGTCGGGGGTGGGGATGTCCTCGGCGGCCGGGACGTCCGAGGCGTCGACGGGCTGCAACTCGTAGGTGATCGCCTCGGTGTTGGCGGCGAAGTCGCAGTTGGGGCAGTCGGCGAAGGTGTCCTCGCCGGCCTCGGCCGGGGCGAGGAACTCCTCGGACTTGGAGCCGCCCATCGCGCCGGCGGTGGCGGCGCAGATGCGGTAGTCGAGGCCGAGGCGCGCGAAGATCCGCTGGTAGGCCTCGCGGTGCAGGGCGTAGGACTGCGCGAGGCCCGCGTCCTCGGTGTCGAAGGAGTAGGAGTCCTTCATCAGGAACTCGCGGCCGCGCAGGATGCCCGCGCGGGGCCGGGCCTCGTCGCGGTACTTGTTCTGGATCTGGTAGAGGATCACGGGCAGGTCCTTGTAGGAGGACGCCTGGTCCTTCACCAGCAGGGTGAAGATCTCCTCGTGGGTGGGGCCGAGGAGGTAGTCGCCGCCCTTGCGGTCCTGGAGACGGAACAGCTCGGGGCCGTACTCATCCCAGCGGCCCGTGGCGTCGTAGGGCTCGCGGGGCAGGATGGCGGGGAGCAGCACTTCCTGGGCGCCGATGGCGTCCATCTCCTCGCGGACGATCCGCTCGACGTTGGCCAGCACCTTCTTGCCGAGCGGCAGCCAGCTCCAGATGCCGGCGGCGGTGCGGCGCACGTACCCGGCGCGGACGAGGAGCTTGTGGCTGAGGACCTCGGCGTCGGCCGGGTCGTCGCGCAACGTCTTCGCCATCAACTGGGACATGCGCTGGACCGGTGCGTTCGCCATGGTTTTGCTCCTGCTGCGTGTGGGTGATGGCAGGAGGTTATCCGGGGGGTACGGGAGCGCGGAAATCGGTTAACGGCGGCGCAGCGGGAGCGGGGCGCCCATCACCGCGTACGGCTTGGGCGCGCTCGGGAAGAGCACCTGGCGGGCCAGGTCCTGGTAGCCGAGGGAGCGGTAGAGGGCGCGGGCGGGGCTCTCGGTGTCGATCGCGGAGAGGATCGAGCGGGGTTCGGCGGCGCCGTCGGTGATGGTGGTGATCAGGGAGCGGCCGATGCCGCGGTTCTGGTGGGCGGGGTGGACGTGCAGCTCGGTGATCACGAAGGAGTCGTCGAGCCAGTGGTCGCGGCCCTGGGCGCGGAGGTAGGGCTCCACGACGGTGGACCACCAGTGGGTGCGGTCGTTGGGCATGCCGTAGACGAACCCCACGAGGTTGCCGCCGGCGGTCGCGCCGAGGGCACGGGCGCCCGGGTAGGTCATGTGGCGAAGGACGATCTGGCGGCGGACGGCGACTTCGTCGGGGCCGAGGCCGAATGCCACGGCTTGGACGTCCAGTGCCTCGTCGACGTGGGCGGGGAGGTCGAGGGGGCCGATCACCAGGTCCATGGCGGGGAGCCTACAGGGGGGTCCCCGTTGTCAGAACAGCACGCTCATGAAGGCGCCGACCTCTTGGAAGCCCACCCTCTGATACGTCCTGCGGGCCGCGGTGTTGAAGTCGTTGACGTAGAGGCTGACGACCGGGGCGACGTCGGCCAGGGCGTAGCGCAGCACGGCCGCCATGCCGGGGGCCGCCAGACCGGTCCCCCGGTATTCGGGGGCCACCCACACGCCCTGGATCTGGCAGGCGCGGTCCGTCGCGGCGCCGATCTCGGCCTTGAAGACGACCTTGCCGTCCGCGTCGAAGCGGGCGAAGGCCCGGCCGGAGCCGACGAGTTCGGCGACGCGGGCCTGGTAGAGGAGTCCGCCGTCGCCGGCCAGCGGGGAGACGCCGACCTCCTCGGTGAACATCGCCACGCACGCCGGCATGATCGTCTCCATCTCGTCCTTGCGGACGCGGCGGACGTAGGGGTCCGGGGCGATGTCGGCCGGCAGGCGGTCGGTGACCATGAGCGGCTGGTGGCGGCGGACGTCGCGGGCCGGGCCCCAGTGGGGTTCCAGCAGTCGCCACAGGTCGGCGGTGGCGCCGGAGGGTCCGACGATGGAGGAGCAGCGGCGGCCGGCCCGGCGGGCGCGGTCGGCGAAGGCCCGGACGGCGCGCGGGCCGGCGCAGATCGGGACCAGGTTGGCGCCCGCGTAGCACAGGGACGTCAGCATGCCGTCCTCGTACCAGCCCCACATCTCGCCGCCGAGCCGCCACGGGTCCAGGCCGGCGATCTGCACCCGGGACGTCACGAAGGCGTTCGCGACCGGCTCGCGGTCGAGTACGGCGAGCGCGGCGTCCAGGTCGCTCGGTTCGAGGACCCGTGAGGTGGTCTGCGTCAACACGTGCGGGGCCTCACACACTGGGGTCGGCTTGGTCTCCGCACTATAGCTGCGCTGCTTGGACGGGGCGCCTGGGAGCTCGGGGCTTCTCGCCGGCGGGCGGCTGCGGGTGGTCTGTGGTTGCTCGCGCAGTTCCCCGCGCCCCCAAGAAGCCCGATCCCGCCGACGGCATGGAAAGGATCAGCCCGCGACCGCCACCGACGGCTCGCCGGAAGCGACGCCGTCCGCCTCCATCTGCTCGGCCAGCTTCATGGCCTCCTCGATGAGGGTCTCCACGATCTTGGACTCGGGGACGGTCTTGATGACCTCGCCCTTGACGAAGATCTGGCCCTTGCCGTTGCCGGAGGCGACGCCGAGGTCGGCCTCGCGGGCCTCGCCGGGGCCGTTGACGACGCAGCCCATGACGGCGACGCGGAGCGGGACGTCCATGCCCGTGAGGCCGGCGGTGACCTCTTCGGCGAGCTTGTAGACGTCGACCTGGGCGCGGCCGCAGGACGGGCAGGAGACGATCTCCAGGCCTCGCTGGCGGAGGTTCAGCGACTCCAGGATCTGGATGCCGACCTTGACCTCCTCGGCGGGGGGCGCGCTCAGGGAGACCCGGATCGTGTCGCCGATGCCCTGGGAGAGCAGGGCGCCGAAGGCGACCGCCGACTTGATCGTGCCCTGGAAGGCGGGGCCGGCCTCGGTCACGCCGAGGTGCAGCGGGTAGTCGCACTGCTCGGCGAGCTGCTTGTAGGCCTCGATCATGATGACCGGGTCGTTGTGCTTGACGGAGATCTTGATGTCGCGGAAGTCGTGCTCCTCGAAGAGGGACGCCTCCCACAGGGCCGACTCGACCAGGGCCTCGGGGGTCGCCTTGCCGTACTTCTGCAGCAGGCGCTTGTCGAGGGAGCCGGCGTTGACGCCGATGCGGATCGGGGTGCCGTGGTCGCGGGCCGCCTTGGCGATCTCCTTGACCTTGTCGTCGAACTGCTTGATGTTGCCGGGGTTGACGCGGACCGCCGCGCAGCCGGCCTCGATCGCGGCGAAGACGTACTTCGGCTGGAAGTGGATGTCGGCGATGACGGGGATCTGCGACTTGCGGGCGATGGTGGCGAGGGCGTCGGCGTCGTCCTGGGTCGGGCAGGCGACGCGGACGATCTGGCAGCCGGAGGCGGTCAGTTCCGCGATCTGCTGGAGCGTGGCGCCGATGTCGGAGGTGCGCGTGGTGGTCATCGACTGCACCGAGACGGGGGCGTCTCCGCCGACGGCCACGGACCCGACCTGGATCTGGCGGCTCTTCCGGCGCTCGGCGAGCTTGGTCGGAACGGACGGCATGCCGAGAGAAATCGCAGTCATCTGCTGTGCAACCCCAAGTCGTGGATCAAGGTCCGGTCCCGTGAGCAGCGGGCTCCGAGCTTCGAGATTACGGCACATGCCCCCGCGCGGGCACATCCCACCCGCGCTGCCACCCGATGGGAGGCGGCCCGGCACACAGTATGCCGAGCCGCCTCGAGCTCCATATGACTAGGAGATTCTCACCGGGTTAACCACGTCCGCGATCAGCACCAGGATCGTGAAGCAGATGAAGATCCCGGCGACCACGTAGGCGACGGGCATGAGCTTCGCCACGTCGAAGGGGCCCGGGTCCGGCCGGCGCAGCACCTTGGCCGTGTTGCGGCGCAGCGACTCCCACAGGGCACCCGCGATGTGGCCGCCGTCGAGCGGCAGCAGCGGGAGCATGTTGAACAGGAACAGGGAGAGGTTGAAGCCGGCGACCAGCATGAGGGCCATGGCGAGCTGCTGGGTGGGCGGGATGTCGAGGGTGAAGATCTCGCCGCCGACACGGGCCGCGCCGACCACGCCCATCGGGGAGTCGGCCTCGCGCGGGGCGCCGTCGAAGGCCGCGTTCCACAGGGCCGGGACCTTGCCGGGCAGGGCGGCGAGGGAGTCGACGGCCTCGCCGATCCGGTCGCCCATCCAGGTCACGGACTCGCCGAAGTCCTGCTTGACCACGCCCGTGGCGGCGCTGAAGCCGAGGAAGCCCGCCTGCACGTACTGGCCCTCGACGATCTGGCCGCCGGAGTCCTTCTTGGCGACCTGGTTGGTGGCGATCTTCGCGTGCAGGGTGACGTCCTGGCCCTTGCGGTCGACGACGATCGGCACCTCCTTGCCGGGGCTGGAGCGGATGAGGTCGGACAGCTCGTTCCAGTCGTCGGTCCGCACGCCGTCGAAGGAGACGATCTTGTCGCCGGCCTTGAGGCCCGCCGCGGCGGCCGGGCTGGCCGGGTCGCCCTTCTCGCACTTGTCGCGGTTCTCGCTCTGCGCGATGACGCACTGGGAGACCGAGCTGACCGAGGTGGTCTGCTGGGTGATGCCGAAGCCCATCAGGACGGTGAGGAACAGGGCCACCGCCAGGACCAGGTTCATGAAGGGGCCGGCGAACATGACGATCACGCGCTTCCAGGGGGCGCGCGTGTAGAACATGCGGTTCTCGTCGCCCGGCCGGAGCTCCTCGTACGCGGCGGTGCGGGCGTCCTCGATCATGCCGCGCCAGGGGGAGGTGGAGCGGGCCTCCAGCCGGCCGTCGGCGCCGGGCGGGAACATGCCGATCATGCGGATGTAGCCGCCGAACGGGATCGCCTTGATCCCGTACTCGGTCTCACCCTTCTTGCGGGACCAGAGCGTGGGGCCGAAGCCGACCATGTACTGCGGCACGCGGATGCCGAAGAGCTTGGCCGTGGACAGGTGCCCCAGCTCGTGCCACGCGATCGAGAACAGCAGGCCGACCACGAAGAGACCTATGCCGAGGATGAACATCAGGGTCGTCATGCACGGGCCTCCGCCGTCTGTGCCGCCAGTTCCCGGGCCCGGGTCCGCGCCCAGGTCTCCGCTTCGAGGACGTCCGACACGGTGAGTGAGGTTCCCGTACGCGGGGTGCCGTGCTCCTCGACGACCCGGGTGACGGTCTCCATGATCCCGTTGAACGGCAGTGCGCCCTGGCGGAACGCCTCCACGCACTCCTCGTTGGCCGCATTGAACACCGCCGGGGCGGTGCCCGCGAGCTCGCCGACGTGCCGGGCGAGGTTCACCGAGGGGAAGGCCTCGTTGTCGAGCGGGAAGAACTCCCAGGTCGAGGCCTTGCTCCAGTCGAAGGTGGGGGCGGCGTCAGGGACGCGCTCGGGCCAGCCGAGGCCGATGGCGATGGGCCCGCGCATGTCGGGCGGGGTCGCCTGGGCCAGTGTCGATCCATCCGTGAACTCAACCATCGAGTGGACATACGACTGGGGATGCACGACCACCTCAATGCGGTCGAAGGGAATGTCGTAGAGGAGGTGCGCCTCGATGACCTCCAGGCCCTTGTTGACGAGGGTCGCGGAGTTGATCGTGATGACCGGGCCCATGGCCCAGGTGGGGTGGGCGAGGGCGTCCTCGACGGTGACGTGGGCCAGCTCCTCCTTCGTACGGCCTCTGAAGGGGCCGCCGGAGGCGGTGACGACCAGTTTGCGGACGTCGGCGCGGGTGCCGGCGGCCAGGGCCTGGAAGAGGGCGGCGTGCTCGGAGTCGACCGGGATGATCTGGCCGGGCTTGGCGAGGGCCTTGACGAGCGGGCCGCCGACGATGAGCGACTCCTTGTTGGCGAGCGCGAGCGTGCGGCCCGCCTCCAGGGCGGCGAGGGTCGGGGCGAGTCCGATGGAGCCGGTGATGCCGTTCAGGACGGTGTGGCAGTCGGAGGCCGCGAGCTGGGTGGCCGCGTCCGGGCCGGCGAGGATCTCGGGGAGCGGCTCGCCGGTGCCGTACCGCGCGGTGAGCGCCTCGCGCAGGGCCGGCACGACGTCCTCTCGGGCCACGGCGACCGTGCGCACGCGCAGCCGGTACGCCTGCTCGGCGAGGAGGGCGACCCGGCCGCCGTTGGCGGACAGACCGGTGACCCGGAACCGGTCGGGGTTGCGCAGCACGAGGTCGATGGCCTGCGTGCCGATGGACCCGGTGGAGCCGAGGATCACCACGTCCTTCGGGCCGTCGCCCGCCACCGGGTCGTAGACGAGGTGGGGGTCGGCGAGGGGGGCTGGACTGTCGCTCATTCCTCCATTGTTGCCGTAAGCGTCGTGTGTGAGGACAGCGCGTCTCCCGGCGCGCGGCGCGTTGCCGGCCGAACCGGCGGCTGACGCCCCAGGGCGGCCGGTAGCCGAGCCTCGTCTGATCGACTAAATTGCCGTGGTCGGCGCCGGGATCTGTCCTCGACGCCCGCAGACGAATGGCCGCTCAGTCGGCGATCAGGTCTGCGAGCGGTACATCAAGGACGTGCTCGATGAGCAGCAGGTCGTCAAGGTCCGTGTCGTAGGCGCCGTGCTCGATCTGGTCGATGCGGCTGCGGCCGAGCCTGGTTGCCTTGCCCAGTTCCTCCTGGCTGAGTTTCTGAGCTTCCCGCTCGGCGCGGATGCGCTCTCCGATCGCGCAGAGTCGGGAAATCACCCAGTCGGGCGGCGCATAGACATGGGTGCATCCTGTTCCGCCTGGTCATTCTCACCGGCTTCTTGCCGGACGGGGCGCGCGCCACATGAGCCCGCGCCCCCCATCCGGGTCGGTCACCGGATCGGCCGGTGGACGTTCTCCTTCTGCGATGGTCCCGGTGTCGCGTCCGCGATCCAGGGGCCCTCGCCCGACGGGTCGACGATGCCCCGCTCCAGCCACTCGTAGGTGCCGGACAGGACGCCCTTGACGACCTTGCGGTCGAGGTCGTCGGTGTTGGTCCACAGGCGGGTGAAGAGTTCTTCGACCCGGATGCGGGACTGGCGGCAGAAGACGTCGGCGAGCTGGTAGGCCTCGCGGCCGTTCTCGCCCTGGCTGCGCAGGAGTTCGGCCCGGACGCAGGCCGCGCTCATGGCGAACAGCTCGGCGCCGATGTCGACGATCCGGCCGAGGAAGCCCTGCTTGGACTCCATGCGGCCCTGCCAGCGGGACATGGCGTAGAACGTGGAGCGGGCGAGCTTGCGGGCGGTGCGCTCGACGTAGCGCAGGTGCGCCGAGAGGTCCACCTCGCGTTTGAACTCGCCGTAGGAGGTGGGGAGCTGGCCCGGGCCCGCGACCAGCTTGGGGAGCCACTTGGCGTAGAAGGCGCCGGCGTTCGCGCCGGCCTTGGCCTTGTCGCCGAGGGACTTCTCGGGGTCGATGAGGTCGCCGGCGACGGAGAGGTGGGCGTCGACGGCCTCGCGGGCGATGAGGAGGTGCATGATCTCCGTCGAGCCCTCGAAGATGCGGTTGATGCGCAGGTCGCGCAGCAGTTGCTCGGCGGGGACGCCCTTCTCGCCGCGGGCCCGCAGGGACTCGGCCGTCTCGAAGCCGCGGCCGCCGCGGATCTGGACGAGTTCGTCGGCCATCGTCCAGGCCATCTCGGAGGCGTACAGCTTGGCGAGGGCGCCCTCGATGCGGATGTCGTTGCGGTCCTCGTCGGCCATCTGCGAGGCCAGGTCCGTCACGGCCTCCAGGGCGAAGGTGGTGGCGGCGATGAAGGAGATCTTGGAGCCGACCGCCTCGTGGTGCGCGACGGGCTTGCCCCACTGCTCGCGGGCCGCCGACCACTCGCGGGCGATCTTCAGGCACCACTTGCCGGCCGCGACACAGGAGGCGGGCAGCGAGAGCCGCCCGGTGTTGAGCGTGGTCAGGGCGATCTTCAGGCCCTGGCCCTCCTCGCCGACGCGGTTGGCGGCGGGGACGCGGACCTGGTGGAAGCGGGTGACGCCGTTCTCGATGCCGCGCAGGCCCATGAAGGCGTTGCGGTTCTCGACGGTGACGCCCGGCGAGTTCGTCTCCACGACGAAGGCGGTGATGCCGCCCTTGTGGCCCTCGCTCCTGGGCACGCGGGCCATGACGACCAGCAGGTCGGCGACGACGCCGTTGGTGGTCCACAGCTTCACGCCGTCCAGGACGTAGTCGTCGCCGTCGGGGACGGCCGTGGTGGCCAGGCGCGCCGGGTCGGAGCCGACGTCGGGCTCGGTGAGCAGGAAGGCGCTGATGTCCGTGCGGGCGCAGCGCGGCAGGAAGCGTTCCTTCTGCTCCTGGGTGCCGAACAGCTTCAGCGGCTGCGGTACGCCGATGGACTGGTGGGCGGAGAGCAGCACGCCGATCGCGGGGCTCGCGGAGCCGGCCAGGGAGAGCGCCTTGTTGTAGTACACCTGGGTGAGACCGAGACCGCCGTACTTGGTGTCGATCTTCATGCCGAAGGCGCCGAGCTCCTTCAGGCCGTCGATCACCTCGTCGGGGATCCGGGCGTCGCGCTCGATGCGGGCCGGGTCGACCTTCGTCTCGACGAAGTCGCGGAGCTTGGCGAGGAACTCCTCGCCGCGCTGGGCGGCCTCGTCGTCGGGGACGGGGTGGGGGTGGATGAGGTCGAGCCGGAAGCGGCCGAGGAACAGCTCCTTGGCGAAGCTGGGCTTGCGCCAGTGCTGTTCCCGGGCGGCCTCCGCCACCTCACGGGCCTCCCGCTCGGTGACGGCGGGACGGGAAGAGGGGGTGGAAGCGGACATGAGGGTCACCTCGCCGCATCTAGGAATATTGATGACTGTACGTTACCGACCAGTGCTACTGGATCGTTGGTACCCGAAACCGGACGCTCCCACCAGTCCTCGCGCGTCCGTTCAGCCGAAGGGGGCGGAGCGCGCGCGGCACTTGTCGGGCGCCTGACGACGGTGTTGCATCGAGGTGCCTCCCAGGGAACCGGTCACCGCCGCTGGAATTCGGTATCGAAGCGCTTCGACAACCTATGGACACCCACGATCGCTGGAGCTACTGTCGAACCACCCTCACTCGCCGTTATCAGCAATGCGCACTGTCGAAGCGCTTCACAAAGCTTGGAGAGCTGGATGGTCACCCTCGCCGAGGTCGCCCAGCACGCCGGAGTCTCGGCGAGCACGGTGAGCTATGTCCTCAGCGGCAAGCGGTCCATCTCCGCGACCACCCGCCAGCGGGTCGAGCGGAGCATCCGCGAGCTCGGGTACCACCCGAACGCCGGGGCCCGGGCCCTGGCGAGCAGCAAGTCGAACATCATCGCGCTGATGATCCCGCTGCGCACGGACATGTACGTGCCCGTGATGATGGAGATCGCCATCGCGGTGGCGACCTGCGCGCGCACCCACGGGTACGACGTGCTGCTGCTCACCGGTGAGGAGGGGCCGGACGCCGTGCGCCGCGTCGCGGGCAGCGGGCTCGCCGACGGGATGATCCTGATGGACGTCGAACTCGACGACGAGCGGCTGCCGCTGCTGCGCGGGACGGACCAGCCGTCCGTGCTGATCGGGCTGCCCGCCGAGACCACCGGCCTGACCTGCGTCGACCTGGACTTCAGGGCGACGGGCGCGCTGTGCGTGGAGCACCTGGCGAAGCAGGGGCACCACGACATCGCCGTCATCGGCGAGGCACCGGCCGTCTACGAGCGGCACACGGGCTTCGCCGAGCGCACCCTCGAAGGGCTGCGGTCCCGCGCCCGGGAGCTGGGCGTGCGGCTGCTGCACCGGCCGTGCGAGGGCGGGTACGACGCGATGGCGGTGACGCTCGCCCGGATCCTCGACGAACGCCCCGGGACCTCGGGGATCATCGTGCAGAACGAGTCGGCGGTCGAGCCGCTGCTCGCGCTGCTGCGGCAGCAGGGCCGGGCCGTGCCCGAGGACGTGTCGGTGGTCGCCATCTGCCCCGACCAGGTCGCGACGCAGGCCTCGGTGCGGCTGACGTCGGTCGCCATCCCCGCGCAGGAGATGGGCCGGCACGCGGTGGAGCACCTGGTCGCCAAGCTCGAGGGGCGCGGCCGCGACGAGGTCGTGCTGATCGCGCCCGAGCTGACGGTACGGACGAGCACGGGACCGGCGCCGAGCCGGTCGTAGGCGCCCCCGCGCCGCACCTCCCTCGCACCACCGCCCTCCTCCCAGGGCACCCCCATGTCTGCACTCCTCCAGGAGCACAGGAGCACGCCACGTGAATCAGCCTGCTGAAACCCAGCCCCAGGTGAGCCTGGCGCAGTCCTCCCCCACGGTCGGTACGTTCCGCGAGCGGGACGGCGCGCTGGAGTGGAGCGGCCGCCAGGAGACCGTACGGATCGAGCCGTGGGGGCCGGACGCGGTCCGGGTGCGGGCCCGGCTCGGCGGTCCCGTCCTCGAGGGGCTGCCGGGCGCCCTGCTCGACGAGGCTCCGGCGACGCCGTCCACGGTGAAGATCGAGGACGGCGGCGGCCGGCTGACGGTCGGCGCGCTCACCGTCGAGGTGAACGCCGAAGGCCTGATCCGCTTCCTGCGGACCGAGGACTCCGCCGAACTGCTCGCCGAGGACCGCGCCCACTTCTGGTGGCCCGGCTCCCGCCTCTACACGGCCGTCGGCAACGGCCACCACCGCCTGGAACAGCGCTTCGCCGCCTACGACGACGAGAAGCTGTACGGCCTCGGCCAGCACCAGCACGGGCGGCTCGACCAGAAGGGTCTCGTACTGGACCTGGTCCAGCGCAACGCCGAGGTCGGCATCCCGGTGCTGACCTCCAGCCGCGGCTACACCCTGCTGTGGAACAACCCGGCGATCGGCCGGGTGGAGCTGGCGCACAACGGCACCCGGTGGGTCGCCGACTCGGCCCGGCAGATCGACTACTGGATCACGGCGGGCGATCCGGCCGGCGCCCAGCGCCGGTACAGCGCGGTGACCGGCCGGACGCCGATGCTGCCGGAGTGGGCGGCGGGCTTCTGGCAGTGCAAGCTGCGCTACCGCACGCAGGACGAACTCATGGCGGTGGCCCGGGAGTACAAGCGGCGGGGGCTGCCCATCTCGGCGATCGTCTGCGACTTCTTCCACTGGACGCACCTCGGCGACTGGAAGTTCGACCCGAAGGAGTGGCCGGACCCGGCGGCGATGGTGCGTGAGCTGGAGGAGCTCGGCATCAAGCTGGTGGTGAGCGTCTGGCCGTCGGTGTCGCCGCTGAGCGAGAACCACCCGGTCCTGGAGCAGCGGGGCTGGTTCATCGGCACCCAGTACGGGCCGATGGCGCACGCCGACTGGCCCGACAAGGAGGTCGCCTCCACGGTCCAGGTGGCCTTCTACGACGCCACCAACCCGGAGGCCCGGGAGTTCGTGTGGTCGAGGATCAAGGAGAACTACCTCGACCCGTACGGCATCACGGCGTTCTGGCTCGACGCCTGCGAGCCGGAGCTGAAGCCCGGCTTCTCCGAGAACCTGCGGTACTGGGCGGGCCCGGGCCTGGAGGTCGGCAACATCTACCCGGCCGAGAACGCCCGCACCTTCTACGAGGGCCTCGTCGCCACCGGCGAGGAGGAGGTCGTCACCCTCAACCGCTCGGCGTGGGCGGGCAGCCAGCGTTACGGCGCCGCCCTGTGGTCCGGGGACATCGGCACGGACTTCCCGACCCTGCGCCGCCAGATCGCGGCGGGGCTCAACACGGCCCTGTCGGGCATCCCGTGGTGGAACACCGACATCGGCGGCTTCCACGGCGGCGACCCGGACGACCCGGCCTACCGGGAGGTGATGGTCCGCTGGTTCCAGTTCGGCGCGCTGTCCCCGCTGATGCGCCTGCACGGCTTCCGCGACCCGGGCATGCCGCTGGGCCCGGAGATGACCGGCGGCCCGAACGAGGTGTGGTCGTACGGCGAGGAGGCCGGGGCCGTCCTGGAGAAGTACCTGCGGCTGCGCGAGCGCCTGAAGCCGTACGTCCTGCGCGTCATGCGGGAGGCGCACGAGGAGGGCCTGCCCGTGATGCGGCCGCTGTTCCTGGAGTTCCCCGGCGACCAGGCGACCTGGTCCGTCGACGACTCCTACCTGTTCGGCCCGGACCTGCTGGTCGCCCCGGTGCTGACGGCCGGCGCCACGGCCCGTACGGCGTACCTGCCGGCGGGGGCCACCTGGACGGACGCGTGGACGGGTGAGACGTACGAGGGCGGTCAGGCCGTGACGGTCGACGCCCCGCTGGACCGGATCCCGCTGTTCCTGCGGGACGGGGCGCGGCTGCCTGTAGCGGAGTAGCCGTGCCGGAAGGGGGTGGCCGGATCGATGGAGGTCTTCCGGCCACCTCTTTTCGCGTCTTCGGCCAACTTCCCGGCAGCGCGGCCGGGTTGGAAGGGATAGGTTCCCTGCGTGTCCACGTCTCCGCTCGCCCTCACCGCCGCCAATCTGCTGCTGCGGCCCGCCTTCGGCTCCCGCCGCGACCCCGGCCGGGTCTTCGACCGCATCGCGGTGGAGGCCGGACAGGCGCCGGGCGACGGGGAGTTCACCGACGGCTTCCGGGCCCTGCTGGGCTGGTGGGCGAAGGCCGAGAACCTCACGCCGGTCGGCTGGCAGTCCGCGCAGGCGCACGTCCGGCGGCACCTGGCCAACCGGGCCCGGGTGCGGCAGTTGATCGCCCAGCATCCGGAGATCGAGCGGGAGCCGATCGAGAAGCCGGTGTTCGTCGTGGGGCTGCCGCGCACGGCGACCACGGTCACGCACTCGGTGCTGTCCGTCTCGGACGGTCACCGGTGCCCGCTGCTGTGGGAGCTGCTCCGGCCCGACCTGGAGTTGCCGCCCCGGCAGCGGCGCAAGGCGATCACGGCCGGACACCGGATGGTGCAGGGCACGAACCTCTTCGCGCCGCGCTTCCGCGACATCCACGCGATGGCCGCCGAGGGCCCCGAGGAGTGCACGTTCGCGCTGCCGCACGCCCTGATGCCGTTCTCCCAGGCCCGGATCCCCGAGTACCTGGCCTGGCACTGCGCGCGGGACTTCGTCGGCGACTACCGGTACCTCAAGCAGGTCTACCAGGTGCTCCAGTACGGCCGTCCGCGGCGGCGCTGGATGCTGAAGTCACCCATGCACCTGGAGAACCTGGACGCGCTGCTGACGGTCTTCCCCGACGCCACGATCGTGTGGTGCCACCGCGACCCGGTCACCGTCGTGGCGTCCTTCTGCAGCCTGATCGAGCACGGCATGGCGGTCAGCACCCGCCCCCTCGATCTGCACGGCATCGGCACCACCTGGCTGGGTCTGCTGAGCCGGGCCATGACACGCGGTCTCGCGGCCCGGGCCGTCGTCCCGCCGGAGCAGCTGGTGGACGCCCCCTACTCCTGGCTCGGCTCCGACCCCGCGACCGGCGCCCCGAAGCTCTACGCGGCCGTCGGCGCGCCCTGGACCGAGGCCGACGCGGCCCGGCTGCCCGCGGCCGTCGCCCGGCCCAAGGGCACCCGCAGGCACACCTACGACCTGTCCCGGTACGGCCTGACCCGGGACGAGGTCGAGTCGGCCTTCGCCGCGTACAACGCGCTGCGGGCCGAGGTCGACCGCGCCTGACGGCACGGCCGGCCCCGGCCCCGGAGGTCAGCTGCTGGTGACCGTGAGGTTGTTGGTGGTGAAGTTCAGACCGCCGGACGACGAGGTGATCTCGTAGCCGAACTGCACGTCACCGATGGTCTCGTTGCCCATCCACTTCTTGGTGTCCTTGATCCACTTCAGGATCGGCAGGATGTTCACGGTGCCGGAGTTGGAGTTGGAGGTGCGGATGAACGAGAACACCTCGTTGGCGCCGTTGGTGCCCTTGAAGACGTTCCAGGTGTGGCCGCCGAGCGTGACGCTGCCCTGCGAGCTGCCGATCGGGCCGACGGCTCCGGTCTTGTTGACCCAGAGCATGATCTCGTAGTCATGGTCCGTGTCCCAGATGTCGTACGACGTGTTGTACGCGCCGGACGACGGGACGCTGACGTTGTAGCTGCTGGTCAGCGAACCCAGGGAGGTGATCGACTTGTTGATCGCCTTCGTCTGGTTCGGGTAGGACTTGATGCCGCCGGTGTTGGGGTGGTTGGCCCAGACGCCCCAGTTGGTGCCGGAGTTGGCCCAGATGCACTGGCTGCCGGCGCCGGAGCCCCAGATGTTGTTGTAGAGCGTGTAGCCGTTCAGGTTGGTCTGGCCCCACTGGTCGCAGGAGTTCCAGACCGCGGCGGAGGCGGGGGCGGAGGCGAGGCCGACGGTGACGCCGAGGGCCAGAGCGGGGGCCAGCAGGGCCTTGGTGACCCTGCTCAGCGTGCGTGATGCCATGGTGTCCCTTCCATGGGTGGGGGGGTGGGGGGAACTACCACGCCCTCAGGGTGAGGACGTGGTCTTCTCCGGCGACCAGGTGGAGGGATTCTGCGCCGGAGGAAGTCCTGAGTTCGACGCGGACGGTGCGGCTCGGCCGGAGCACGGCGGTGACGGCGCCGTCCCGGCTCCAGGTGAGGTCCAGCTCGGCCCCGAACCGGGTGCGCACCCCGCGCAGCGCGCCGCCGGGGTACGCCGCCGGGAGCGCGGGCAGCAGGACAGCCGGTCGGGCGTGGACTGCACGAGCATCTCGATCAGCACGGCGGGCAGGGTGTGCGCGGCGTCGGCGTTGTAGACGTCGCGCTTGGGGTAGTGGGCGCTCATCAGGGAGGCGTGGAAGAAGTCGCCGTCCAGGACCCGGCCGAGGGCGTGGGCGACGCGGTCGGCGTCCCGGAGCCGGGCCGCGACGAGGGCGTGGTGCAGGTGGCCGTGCGCGGAGTCGTTCTCGGCGCCGCGCAGTTCCAGGGCGCGGTGGGCGGCGGCCGCGAGGTCGGGGGTGTCGTAGGGGGTGATCTCGTCGAGCGGCCAGACGCCGTACAGGTGGCTGAGGTGGCGGTGGTCGTAGGAGTCCTCCAGGCCCGGCCAGGCCCATTCGGCGAGGGCGCCGTCGGCGTTGACGCGGTGCGGCGGGAGGCGGTCGGCGAGGGCGTTCCAGCGGTCGGCGTCGGGGCCGGGGTGGTAGGCGGCGGCCGTGCGCAGGGCGTGGCGGGCCGCGGAGAGGTCCATGGCCGCGTTCAGGGTGCCCCAGCTCGCGTTGGCCGGGCGGTTCTCGGGTGAGTACGACGGGACCAGGACGAGGTGGCCGTGCTCGTCCGTCCTGGTGAGGAAGTCCTCGTAGAAGAGGGCGACTTCGGCGAGTGCGGCGGCGGTGTGCGGGTCGCGGGTGCCCTGGGTCTCGTCGTGGTCGACGAGCGGTTTGAGCAGCCAGTCGGCGCCGGCGGTCCACAGGTGCAGGGGGTATTCGCGGCTGTAGTGGTAGGCGTGGCCGGACTCTCCGTCGGTGTGGGCGGGCGCGACCACGCCGCGGGTGCCGAAGACCGCGCGGGCGTTGTCCCGCCAGTCGGGGAGCTGGCGCCGGATCAGCCGGGCGTGGGCCTCGGTGACCTCGGGGAGGGCGGCGGCAGCGGCACAGGCGGTCTGGAGGTTGAGGTTGGCGTCGTTGGTGAAGGCGCCCGACCAGGCCGTGTTCCAGTCGCCCGTCCACAGTCCGGTCAGGCGGGGCGGGAAGAGGCCGCTCGCGGAGAGCAGGTGGTAGCGGCCGGCGGCGAAGAGGCGCTCCGGCAGGGCGGCGCCGCGCGGCCGGGTCAGCAGCTCGGAGCCCGGCAGGGCCCGTTCCGCGGGGTCGGCGCCGAGGTCGAGGGTGACGCGCTCGTAGGCGGTGCGGTGCAGGGCGGTGTGGCGGTCGAGGAGTTCGTCGTACTCCGGCGGCAGGTCGCGCAGGGCCCGGCCCTCGGCGACCACGTCGAGTTCGCCGGTGTGCCGGCGCACCCGGGTCAGGAGCAGCACGGACCGGGCGCCCTCGACGCGCACGCCGGGAGGCACGAGGGTGGTGGTGCCGCCGGTGACGATGACCTGGGTGACGCCGGTGCAGGCCCGGTCGCTCTCCGGGTAGCGGGCGCGCAGGCTGAGCAGGGCGCCCTCGGGGGTGAGGACGGCTCCGTGTCCGACGCCCAGTCCCAAGGGGGCGCCGGGCAGCCGGTGGTCCAGGTCGATGTCGAGGGTGAGGCCTGGTCCGGTGACGTGGTGGACGATCACGTCGTCGGCGCGGGAGACGAAGAGGCGGCCGGTCCAGCCGGCGCAGGCCGCGCTGACCACGCCCGTCGCGAAGTCGACGTCCCGGCGGTAGTCGGGGCAGTCGGCCGGCGGCCGGCGCAGCCGGACCTGGAAGGCGGGGTGGAAGGGCTGCACCCACTGGAGCGGACGACCGTCCGTGAAGCTCTCGGCGGCCGTCCGGTCGCCCGCCAGGAGCCGTTCCTGGAGGGCGGGGAGGCCACCGGCGAGCTGCGGGGGCCGGGGGTCCCGGCCGTTGGGCCGCACCAGGGTGTGATGCGTGACGATGACCCGCTCGCTGTTCGGGTCGCCGAACACAAGGGCGCCGTGGTGGCCGTTGCCGCTGAGGAAGGCGTCCTCCCAGCGGGCGGCCGGCCGCGGTTCCCAGGTGCCGTGGACGGGTGCGGTGGTGCTCATGGCCGGAGCACCGCCGCCTCGTAGCGGCCGAGGGTGATCCGGTCGGTGACGGGCGTGTCCGTCAGCAGGTCGAGGTGGGTGCCGGGGACCTCGACGGTCACCGGCTCGCGGCCGTGGTTGAGGACGAACAGCACCTCGCCCCGGCGTACGGCCTCGACCTGCCCGGGGAGGCCGTCCAGCACCGGGCGGACGCCCGCGTCCCCGGCGATCCGGGCCAGCAGGTCGCGCAGCGCCCCGGGCTCGGGGAGCGTGGAGACGTACCAGGCGCGGCCCTTGCGCAGCACGGCGGGCATGCCGTCGAGCTCGCCGCCCTTGTAGCGGATCGTGTGGTCCGGGTCGGCGGGCTCGATCTCCTCGGACCACAGGGTGCCCCGGAAGCCGTCGCAGGCGGCGGTCTCCGTCTCCTCCAGCGGCCACCACTCGTGCAGCGTGCGGATGCCGAACAGCTCCCGCAGCCGGGCGTCCATGCCGCCGGGCCGGACCCGGTCGTCCTCGTCGGCGACGCCGGTCAGGAAACCGCAGACGAGGGTGCCGCCCTGCCGGACGTAGGCGAGGAGGTTGTCGATCGCCGCGTCGGTGAGCGCGTACAGCTGCGGCACGACGACCACCGCGTAGGGCGTCAGGTCGTGATCGGGGTGGGCGAAGTCCGTGGTGAGGTGCGCCTGCCACAGGGCGCGGTGCCAGGCGCGCAGCACGTCCGGGTACTCCACCCGGGTGGACGGGCGGCCGTCCTGGGCGCCGGCCCACCAGGCGTGCCAGTCGTGCAGGACGGCGACGCCGGCGGTGATGTGCCGGCCGGTCACCTCGGGGGCGATCCGGGCCAGGTCGGCGCCGAGCCGCTTGACCTCCTGGTACGTGCGGCCGTCCTCGCCGGCGTGGCTGACCATGCCGGAGTGGAACTTCTCCGCGCCCTGCCGGGACTGCCGCCACTGGAAGTAGCAGACGGCGTCGGCGCCCCGGGCCACGGCCTGGAGCGACCACAGCCGGTTCAGGCCGCGGGGCTTGGGGTGGTTCACGCCGCGCCAGTTGACCGGCCCGGCCGCCTGCTCCATGAGCATCCACGGCCCGCGTGCCTGGGAGCGGGTCATGTCCTGCACCAGGGCGCCGTTCTGCGCGCCGAGCGGGTCGCGCGGGTCGGGGTAGAGGTCGACGGAGACGACGTCCTCCTCCTCGGCCCAGCGCCAGGCGTCCTGGCCGGACCAGAGCGGCATGAAGTTGCTGGTCACCGGGATGTGCGGGGTGTGGCGGCGGACGATGTCCCGCTCGGCGACGTAGCACTCCAGGAGCATGTCGGAGGTGAAGCGCCGGAAGTCCAGTACCTGCGTGGGGTTGCGCAGGTAGTGGGGCAGGCGGGGCGGCAGGATGCCGTCCCAGGTGTCGTAGCCCTGGCTCCAGAAGGCCGTGCCCCAGGCCTCGTTGAGGGCCTTGAGGGTGCCGTACTTCTCCCGCAGCCAGCGGCGGAAGGCGGCCGCGGCCTCGTCGCCGTGGTCGTAGGTGCAGTACTCGTTGTTGATGTGCCACATCGTCAGGGCCGGGTGGCCGCCGTAGCGTGCGGCCAGGTCCTCGGTGATGGCGGCGGCGTAGCGCCGGTAGGTGGCGCTGGAGTGGGAGAAGTGCTGCCGGCCGCCCCACCACTCGGTGCGGCCGTCCTCGGTGACGGGCAGGGTGTCGGGGTGCAGCCGGCCCAGCCAGGGCGGGGGCGAGGAGGTCGGGGTGGCGAGGACGACCCCGATGCCGTTCTCGTGCATCAGGTCCATCAGCGTGTCGAGCCAGCCGAACTCCCGCGCGCCCGGCTCCGGTTCCAGCGTCGACCAGGAGAAGACGCCGAGGGTGACCGAGTTGACGCCGGCGGCCCGCATCAGCCGGACGTCCTCGTGCCAGGTCTCCTCGGGCCACTGCTCCGGGTTGTAGTCGCCGCCGTAGAGGAGGCGGCCCCGGGTCGCGTCGGCCAGGCCGGGCCGTTCTCCCGCGGCCATCAGGCGGGCTCCCCGTACTGGACACCCCGTCCGTTGGTGGCGATGTAGACGCGGCCGTACACGCGCGGGTCGCCAGTGATGGCGGCGCCGATCCAGCCCCACTGGTGCCGGTCGTCGTTGACGCGCACCCAGGTCTTCGCCTCGTCGTCCGAGCGGTACACGGCGGTGATGCTCTCGGTGGCGCCGACCATGTAGACCGCCGGGTAGGAGGCGCCCTCGGCGGCCTTGCCGAAGCCCAGGGTGTACGACGCCCAGCAGCTGGCGACCTTGGTGAAGGCCGCGCCGCCGTCGGTGGAGCGGTACAGCCCGTTCCACTTCAGGCTCAGCCAGAGGTCGCCGGAGCGGCCCGGGGCGGCGACGAGCTGGAACTCGGTGTCGCCCGAGTTCAGGCCGCCGGCCCGCGCGGTGAAGGTCGCTCCGCCGTCCGTGCTGGCGAAGAGCGTGCCGGTGGTGGTGTCGAAGGCGTAGAACCGCCGCGGGTCGACCGGGTCGGCGACCGGTGCGGCGCCCTGGGGGAAGGAGGGGACCTCGGACCAGGTGGTGCCGTTGTCGGCCGAGCGGAAGCCGGGGTTGCCCGTGCCGAAGGACCACAGCAGCACGCTGCCGTCGGCGTTGGTGGCGATCGGCCCCGGCGCGCTCTTGGCCATGCTCGGCTGGGTCTCGAACGGGGCCCAGGTCCTGCCCCCGTCGTTCGACCAGGCCCCGTTGCCGTGGTCGCCCCAGCCCGCCCGGACCACGTACGACGGCTTGGCCGCGGCCAGCGACAGGCCGGTCGACGTGCCGAACACCGGGTTGGACGCCATGCCGCGCGACGGCGACGCCGTGAGCCGCTCGTGGTACATCACGCCGATGTCCCCGGAGCCGCTGAGCAGGTGTGCCTCGCCGGTCGGGGGCGAGACCAGCTGGCGGATGGAGGCCTCCTCCAGGCCGCGGATCTGCGGCGCCCAGTGCTTGAGGTCGCGGGTGCCGTAGAGGGTCGCGCCCGTGCCGTACACGACGTGCTTCGAGTCGTACGGGTCGAGGGCGAGGGCCTGGATCCACCAGCCGAACTTGGGCTTGTCGCCGCCCCACTTGAGGTAGGGCGTCTCGGAGACGTCGAGGACGGCCGTGTCCTTCAGGGAGGTCCAGGTGCGGCCGGCGTCGGTGGAGCGGAAGACGGTGTCGATCTCGGCCCAGCGGTTGTTGGTGGAGACGACGAGCGTGCCGGGGCGGCGGGCGTCGACGGCGACCCCGCCGTAGCCGAAGGAGTCCCTCCCGCCGTCGCTCGTGGTGCCGCCGGGCTTCACCGGCGTGACCTCGGTCCACTTCCCGCTCGTCGTGCGCAGCTTGTGCACGCTGCCGTCGGACTGGCCGTTCGGACCGGGGGCGTCGGCGTACGTCACGTACAGCTCGCGCGTGTGCCGGTCGTACGCGGCGCGGACCGGCACCTTGGCGGCGGCGCCCGTGGGCTGCCCGGGGACGGGCTCCCAGGTGGTGCCGTCGGCCGTCCGGTAGAGGTTCGCGGCGCTGCCGTCGGAGTCGCCCCAGCCCGCGTAGACGGTGCGGCCCGCGGCGACCAGGAGCGTGACGCCCTGGCCGCTGGCGCTCGGTGCGGCCGGGAAGGCCACCGCCTGCCAGGTGGCGCCCCGGTCGGTCGACCTGAGCAGCCCGTCGTGGCGCGTGCCGAGCCACAGGGTGTCGCCGTCGCGCGGGTCGACGAGCAGCCGTTCACCGCAGCCGCGCCCGTCCTCGTTGGCCCCGAGCTTCACGGTGAGGTCGGCGCGCTTCCAGGTGGCGCCACGGTCCTCGGAGCGCAGCACGGCCCCGTTGCCGGCCCAGGACTGGGCGTACGTGCCGAGGGCGAGGTAGAGCCGGTTCGGATGGGCCGGGTCGACGGCCATGGCCTCGACGCCGAGCAGGTTCCAGTCGTCCCAGCCGATGTGGTCGACGAGCGGGATCCACCGGCCGGTGCGGTCGTCCCAGCGGTAGGCGCCGCCGATGTCGGTGCGGGCGTAGGCGAGGCCGCGGACGGTGGGGTGGAAGAGGACGCCGGTGATGAAGCCGGTGCCGCCCTGGACGACGTTGCGCCAGCGGTAGGCGCCGCCCGTGGCGGGGACGGCGGCGTGCGCCCGCCCGGGCAGGAGGGGGACGGCGGTGAGCGCGGCGGCGGCCGCGGTCCCGGCGAGAACGGCACGTCTGCTCGGGCTGGACGCATGCATGACACATACCTCGTGGTTCGGAGGGAGGGGGGAAGCGCCCCTAAGGGGCGCGGGGAACCGCGCGATCAGCCACGACGCGGCCGCACGGAAGACGACCGACACCCGACGGCGTGAACCGGTCAGCCCTTCACCGCACCCGTCAGCATGCCCTTCTTGAAGTGCCGCTGGACGAAGGGAGAGGCGACGGCGACGGGAATCAGCGCGAGGACCATGACGGCCATCTGGAGCCCCAGGGCGGAGAGCTCACCGGTGCGGACCGCCTGCTGGAGGCCGGTCGGCGCCTCGGTGTTCTTCTGCACCAACTGGATGAGCACGTTCTGAAGCGGCATCATCTGCTGGTCGGTGAGGTAGATGGAGGCGTTGAACCAGGCACTCCAGTACCCCACCGCGTAGAACAGCGAGATGACGGCCAGCACCGCCCGCGACAGCGGCATGATGATGGTCAGGAGGATGCGCAGGTCACTGGCCCCGTCGATGCGGGCCGACTCGGTGAGTTCGGGCGAGATGCCCATGAAGAAGGCCCGCAGTACGAGGATGTTGAAGACGCTGACCGCGCTCGGCAGGACCAGGGACAGATAGGTGTCGGTGAGGCCCAGTGACTGCACCAGCAGATACGTCGGGATGAGGCCGGCCCCGAAGAACATGGTGGCCATCATGGTCATCAGGAAGAACCGGTGGCCCAGACTGCCCGGCCGGGACAGGCCATAGGCCGCCAGCACCGACACCGTCATCGAGAACAGCGTGCCGAAGAGCGTGACCCCGACCGACACCATGATCGCCCGGCTGACCTGGCCGCCGCTGAGCAGTTCCGTGTAGTTGACGAACGTGATGCCCTGGGGGATCACGACCAGCCCGCCGACCCGGTCGATCACGGGTTTGGGAGACAGGCTGGTGACGATCACGATCCACAGCGGACCGAGGACCGCGAGGCAGCACAGGACCAGCAGCACGCCCTTCGCGGTGAGACCGGTCTTGCTGGGCGGCTCCTCCCACACCGGGCGGGCGGGAGCCTTCAGGCTGCGTATGAGCTGCGTGTTGAGGCTCACCTCTTGTACACCCCCTGCTCGCCGAGCAGGTGCGCGACCTTGTTCGCACCCAGGACGAGACACACTCCGATGGCTCCCTTGACGAGGCCGACCGCGGCCGCGTAGCTGAAGTCGCCGTTCTGGATACCCATGTTCCACACGTAGGTGTCGAGGACCTCGCTGGCCCCCGCACCCACCGCGTACCGCTGGAGCAGGAACTGCTCGAATCCGACGCTCAGCGCGTCACCCACGCGCAGCACCAGCAGCAGCGCGATCACGGGGCGCAGCGCGGGCAGCGTCACATGCCACATGCGGCGCCAGCGCCCCGCGCCGTCCATGGCGGCGGCCTCGTACAGATCGGTGCTGACGGCGGCCAGCGCCGCGAGGAAGACGATGATCCCCCAGCCGGCGTCCTTCCACACGGCCTGCGCGGTGACCAGGTACTTGAAGAGGCTCGCGTTGGTCATCAGGTCGAAGCCGCTCCACCCGTGCTTCTCCAGGGTCTGCGCGATGATGCCGGCGCCGCCGAAGATCTGCTGGAAGACGGTGACGACGAGGACCCACGAGAAGAAGTGCGGCAGGTACATGATCGCCTGCGCCACGGCCCGGACGCGGGGCCGGATCACGCTGTTGATGAGCAGCGCGAGGGCGATGGGGATCGGGAAGAACAGCACCAGTTGGAGCACGAACAGCACGACGGTGTTCTTCGCGGCGCTCCAGAACAGCGGGTCGTCGACCATCCGCGAGAACTGCTCCACCCCGACCCAGGGGCTGTGGAAGATCGCCGTGACGCCGTTGCTGGAGACGTACGGGTCGTAGTCCTGGAAGGCCACGACATTGCCGAGGAGCGGGACGTAGTTGAAGAGCAGGAGCAGTGCGATGACGGGCAGCGTCATCAGGACGAGCGTGCGGTCGCGGCGCCACCGCACCCGCAGGGGAACCTTGCCGGCCTTGCCCGTCCCGCGCGGCACACGCTCCTTCGCCACGGCCGCGGCGACCGCGGCCGTCGGCTCCTCGACGGCCGCGGGGGGACGAGTCCCGTCGGGCCGGCTCCCGGCCGTGAGGGACATCAGTTGCCGCTGCCGTTCTTGTCGATGAGCTCCTTGTACCAGTCGCGCAGCTTGTCGCCGCCGGAGGACTTCCAGGTGGAGATGGCCTGCTGCACGTCGGACAGCTTCTTGTTGCCGCGTACGTAGTCGATCTCCAGCTGCTCGAACTGACTGGAGAGGTTCGCGTAGCGGGACGGCTCCACGATGTTCATGCCGTACGTGGACGTCTTCTTCATGAAGGCGCCCATCCGCTGCTGCCACTCGACCTGCTTGCGGGCGACGTCGGGGAAGTCGGGGTGGGCGTAGTAGGCGGCGGGAGCGGCCAGCATCACCCAGGCGTTGAGCACCTCGGAGTTGCCCAGGTCGTTCTTGACCGGGACGCCGTCCTTGACCGTGTAGTGGGTGCCTTCGACGCCGTAGTCCACGAGCATCCGCTCCTTGGTGCCGTAGGGAGCGGCCGAGAAGTTGGCGGCGGCCAGCGCGTTCTCGACGGTCTCCTTGGAGGCGCCCTTGCGGATCAGCGACCAGATGGCGGCGGGCTGGGCCGCGTACAGCTGCGGGTCACCGCCGTCCGCACCGAAGATGTCCATGACCTCGATCTTCAGGTCCGGGTTGGACTGGGCCTGTTCGGCGGTCTTCCCGTACCAGTCGGCGAGGTTGGTGCTCCAGAACAGGGTCTCCCCGGCGGTGAACCGCTGGCCCGGGTCGCCCGAGCGTGCCTTGTCGTCGGGATGGACCACGCCCGCGTCGTACAGCTTGCGGACCCATTCCAGGGCCTCGAGGTATTCGGGCTGCTCGATGCGGTACGTCAGCTTGCCGTCGGACCCGATGTCCCAGCCGATCGTCCCGGAGCCGCGGACGCCGAAGATGTTCCACGCGGACCAGGTCATGTCACCGCAGGCCCACACCTTGGCCTTGGAGCTGGTGGCCTCCTTGGCCCAGCTCATGAACTCGTCGGGCGACTTGGGTACCGCGTAGCCCTTCTTGTCGAAGATGTCCTTGCGGTACAACGGCGCGATCCAGTTGGCGGTGGCGCTCGGCATCGGGATCCCGCGCAGCGCACCGCCGAAGATGCCCATGCGCCAGGCGTCGGAGGGAATGGCGGCCAGGTTCGGGTACTTCTTCACCTTGTCGCCGGCCAGGTAGGGGCCCAGGTCCATGAACTTCGCGGTGACCGCGTTGGAGATCTTGCCGACCAGTTCCCAGCTCGGCACGACCACCATGTCGGGTATGGAGCTCGAGGCGAGGACGGCGCCGAGCTTCTCGCCGTAGGTGTTGCCGTCCTGGTTCTGCCAGGTGACCTTGGTGCCCGCCGCGGCGTCGACCGCCTTGTAGTACGCGCACCCGGGCTTCGGCGGGGAACCCCAGAACGGCGACATGATCTTGAAGGGGGCGCCGGTACCGAGCTTGTCCGGGACCGACGTGGCGAGCGCCGCGATGTCGACCTTGCCGGTGTATCCGGCCGCCGAACCGTTCTTGGACGGAAGGTCCGGCTTGGCGACCGCGCTGGCGACGAACGCCGGGAGCAGCTTCTCCGCGTCCTTGCCCGACGTGGTCCCGTCCTTCGACCCGCTGTCCGACCCGCCGCAGGCGGAGAGCAGCGGCATCCCGCCCGCCACCGCTGCGGTGGCGACCGCCGTGGAGGCGAGGAAAGATCTCCGGCTCGGTCCGGAGGAGGCGGCATTCGGCGTCATTGCGTCAACCCTTCATGGCGCACCAGGACACCCGGCGGAGGGCCGTCGGCTGCGGTGTCTCGAGTGGAACTGGCTGAGCCGAAGCGATACTCCGACGCGTGACGAGGCGTGCGCACCACCGGGTGGCGGACTTCACAGTCGAAGCGCTTCGATGTTGCTGTGAGGTTAAGTGAACGCCCCAGGGTGCACAAGGGTCGTTCGCAAACTTCCTCCCAGGGTTGAGAAGGGACCTTTCCTCATGCACCACTTGAAGTGATGGCGTCGGTCTCTTGACACCCGCCCTGTCGTCGAATGAGCATCGAAGCGCTTCGAAAGAGCCTCCCCGCTCCCGCACAAAGGGATCCCACGTGACCGCATCCACGCCGCCCAGTCCCCCCTTCCGCGATCCGCGCCTGCCCTTCGCGGAGCGGATCGACGACCTCCTGTCGCGGCTCACGCTGGAGGAGAAGACCGCCTTCCTGCACCAGTTCGCGCCCGCCGTCGAGCGGCTCGGCGTCGCCGCCTTCCGCACCGGCCAGGAGGCCCTGCACGGCGTGGCGTGGATGGGCCCGGCGACGGTGTTCCCGCAGGCGGTGGGCCTCGGCGCCACCTGGAACACGGAGCTGGTGCGGCGCGTCGGCGACGCGGTGTCCAGGGAGATCCGCGCGATGCGCGCCAAGGACGACCGCGTCGGCCTCAACGTCTGGGCGCCGACGGTCAACCTGCTGCGCCACCCGCTGTGGGGGCGCAACGAGGAGGGCTACTCGGAGGACCCGAGGCTCACCTCGGCGATCGCCACGGCCTACACGCACGGCCTGCGCGGCGACCACCCCACCTACTGGCGCACCGCGCCCGTGCTGAAGCACTGGCTCGCCCACAACAACGAGACGGACCGCTCCACGACGTCGAGCTCGGTGCGCCCGCGCGTGCTGCACGAGTACGACCTGCGGGCCTTCCGCGAGGCGGTGGAGGCGGGCGCCGTGGCCGGGGTCATGCCGGCGTACAACCTGGTCAACGGCCGTCCCAACCACGTCTCCCCGTACCTCGCCGAGCACCTGCGCACCTGGACCGACCAGGACCTGCTGGTCTGCTCGGACGCGGGCGCGCCGAGCAACCTGGTCGACTCCGAGCACTACTTCGACACCCACGAGGAGGCCACCGCGGCCTCGCTCGTGGCGGGCGTCGACAGCTTCACCGACCACGGCACGGACTCCTCGCAGATGATCGGGCGGCTGCGCGGCGCCCTGGAGCGGGGCCTGCTGACGGAGGCCGACGTCGACACGGCCGTGCGCCGCCAGCTCTCGGTCCGCTTCCGGCTCGGCGAGTTCGACCCGGAGTACGACCCGCACGAGGCGACCAGCGAGTTCGACACCCCGGCGCACCGCGCCCTCGCGCGGGAGGCCGCCGAGCAGGCGATCGTGCTGCTGAAGAACGACGGGGTGCTGCCGCTGGCCCCCGAGACCCGTGTCGCGGTGGTCGGGCTGCTCGCCGACGAGTGCAAGCTCGACTGGTACAGCGGCACGCTCCTGCACCGCTCGACCCCGCTGGAGGGCCTGTACGAGCGGTTCGGCGCGCAGCGGGTGGAGTTCACCGAGGGGGTCGACCGGGTCCGGCTGAGGACCGCCGCGGGCGCGTTCGTGCACGTGCCGGTGGCCGCGGACGCCGCCGACGAGGTGCGCGGCGCCGAGGGCGCGCTCGACCCGGCGCTGCTCGCGGGCCGCACCGACCTGCCCGCGCTCACCACCGACGCGACCGGCACCGAGCTGGCGCTGGCCGACTGGGGCGAGGGTGTGCTGACCCTGCGCGCACCCGACGGCCGCTACCTCTCGGTCGCCGACGACGGGTACGTCCGCGCCTCCGCCGACCAGCCGGGCGGCTGGGTCGTCCAGGAGACGTTCAGCCTGGAACCGCACGGGAACGGGCACCTCCTGAAGCACCGGGGGACGGGTCGCCACGTCTGTGTCTCCGCCGACGGCCTGAAGGTTGCCGACGAAGATCCGGAGGTCTTCGAGCTGGTCGTCACCGAGCGGGGCGAGGAGGCGGTGGCGCGTGCCGCCGCGGCGGCCGACGTGGTCGTGGTGGTCGCGGGCAACGACCCGCACATCAACGGCCGCGAGACGGAGGACCGGGCGACCCTGCGGCTGCCCGGACAGCAGGAGCGGCTGCTGCGGGCCGCCCGGGCGGCGAACCCGGCGACGGTGCTGGCACTGGTCTCCGCCTACCCGTACGCCGTCGACCCGGAGGACCTCCCGGCCGTGCTGTGGACCGCGCACGGCGGCCAGGCGGCCGGCACCGCCCTGGCCCGTGTCCTGGCCGGTGACGTCTCCCCCGCCGGCCGCCTCCCGCAGACCTGGTACGCCGACGACGCCGACCTCCCGGACCTCCTCGACTACGACGTGATCGGCAGCCGGCAGACGTACCTGTACTTCGAGGGCACGCCCCTGTTCCCCTTCGGACACGGCCTGTCGTACGCGTCGTTCACGTACGGCGGCCTGACGGCCCGGGTCGAGGAGGGGGCGGTGCGGGTCTCCTTTACCGTCACCAACTCCGGTGCGGTCACGGCCGACGAGGTCGCCCAGCTCTACACCCGGGCCGTCGAGGCGTCCGTGCCGCGTCCGCGCCGCCAGTTGCTGGACCACCGGCGCGTCACCCTCGCCCCGGGCGAGACGGCCGAGCTGGGCTTCGACGTCCCGCTGTCCGCCTTCGCGTTCTGGGACGTCGCCCAGGACCGGTGGCGCGTCGAGCCGGGGGCGTACGAGCTGCTGGCCGGGGCCTCCAGCGAGGACGTCCGGCTGCGGACGGCCGTCACGCTCGACGGCGAGCCCACCCTGCCCCGCGCCGTCCTCGCGCACGGCCTGGCCGCCGCCGGCTTCGACGAGCAGCGCGGCATCGAGATCGTCGACCGGACGAAGGTGTCGGGCGACGCCGTGACACCGGCGAACCCGGCCGGCGGCGGCGAACTGGTCTACCGGGCCTGCGACTTCGGGCGCGGCATCTCCGGGGTGACGGTGGAGGTGGCCGGCGAGGGCACGGTCGAGCTGTCCCTCGACGGCGGCCCGGCGCTCGCGGTGCTGTCGCCCGCGACGCCCACCTCGGGCCCGTACGACTACGTCCGCCTCGAAGCGTCCGTCGGCGCCGCGGGCGTGCACGACGTGCACCTCAGGCTGCGCGGCCCGCTGCGGCTCGCGCACGTCGGCTTCTCCGGTTGAGGGTCCGGAGCAGGCCGGCGTAGAGAAGGGGCCCGGCACCGGAAGGCATCGGTGCCGGGCCTCTTCGCGGAGCCTACCTGAAAATGGTTCCCATGAGCTAGAGGGTGATTCCGGCCAGGACCATCACGCGCTCGTAGGTGTAGTCCTCCATGGCGAACCGCACGCCCTCGCGGCCCACGCCGGACTGCTTCACGCCGCCGTAGGGCATCTGGTCGGCACGGTAGGACGGCACGTCACCGATGACGACACCGCCGACCTCCAGGGCCCGGTGGGCGCGGAAGGCGGTCTGCAGGTCGTGGGTGAACACGCCCGCCTGAAGGCCGTACTTGGAGTCGTTGACGGCGGCGAAGGCCTCGGCCTCGCCGTCCGCCTTCTGCACGGTGAGGACCGGCCCGAAGACCTCCTCGCAGGAGATCGTCACGTCGGCCGGGACCTCGGCCAGGACGGTCGGCGCGTAGGAGGCGCCGTCGCGCTTGCCGCCGGTGAGCAGCCGGGCACCGGCGTCCACGGCCTCCTGCACCCACTTCTCGACGCGCTGGGCGGCGTCCTCGCTGACCAGCGGGCCGACGTCGGTGGCGTCGTCGCTCGGGTCGCCGGTGACCTGGGCCTCGACGGCGGCGACGATGCGCGGCAGCAGCCGGTCGTAGACCGAGGCGTCGGCGATGACCCGCTGGACGGAGATGCAGGACTGGCCGCCCTGGTAGTTGGAGAAGGTGGCGATGCGGTTCGCCGCCCGGTCCAGGTCCTCGTCGCTCGCCCAGTCGGCGAGGACGACGGCCGCGCCGTTGCCGCCCAGCTCCAGGGTGCAGTGCTTGCGCGGCACCGAGTCCATGATCGCGTAGCCGACCTTCTCGGAACCGGTGAAGGAGATGACGGGCAGCCGCTCGTCCTGCACCAGGGCCGGCATCTTGTCGTTGGCGACCGGCAGGATGCTCCAGGAGCCCGCGGGCAGCTCGGTCTCGGCCAGCAGGTCGCCGATGATCAGGCCGGACAGCGGGGTGGCCGGGGCCGGCTTGAGGATGATCGGGGCGCCGGCGGCGATGGCCGGGGCGACCTTGTGGGCGCAGAGGTTCAGCGGGAAGTTGAAGGGCGCGATGCCGAGCACGACGCCCTTCGGGAAGCGGCGCGTGAGGGCGAGCCGGCCCTGGCCGCCGGGGTCGGTGTCGAGGCGCTGGGCCTCGCCGCCGTTGAACCGCCGGGCCTCCTCGGCCGCGAACCGGAACACGGAGACGGCACGGCCGACCTCGCCGCGCGCCCACTTCATCGGCTTGCCGTTCTCGGCGGAGATCAGCCGCGCGATCTCCTCGGTGCGCTCGGCGAGACGCTTGCTGACGTGGTCGAGGGCGGCGGCCCGCACGTGGGCCGGGGTGGCGGCGAACTCGTCGCGCACGGCGTACGCGGCGGCCACGGCCTCCTCGACCTGCGCGTCCGTCGGCACGCTCACCTTGCCGACGAGCCGCCCGTCCCAGGGGGAGGTGACGTCGAAGGTGTCCTCGCCGGTGGCCTGGCGGCCGGCGAGCCAGAAGGCGTGGGTGGAGGTCATGTTCGTTCCGGCCCTTCGGCGTTGGGGGTGATCCAGTCGTACGGGACCCACCGTAGGGGCGGAGTGGCCGAAGGGCGCTTGTCCGGGGCGTAGCAGTGGCGGGCGATGACACTACGGTTTGGCTAGTCGGTGCTGGTCGCCTTCAGGGCCAGCCAGAGCTCCATCCGCGCGTCCGGGTCGTCCAGGGAGCGGCCGAGGATCTCCTCGACCCGGCGCATGCGATAGCGCAGGGTGTGGCGGTGGACGCCGAGGTCGGCCGCCGCCGCGTCCCACTGGCCGTGCCGGGACAGCCAGGCGCGCAGGGAGGCGACCAGGTCGCCGCGGCCCGTGGCGTCGTGCTCGTACAGCGGGCGCAGCATGCCGTCGGCGAACGCCCGGACGGCGTCGTCCGCGAGCAGCGGCAGCACGGATCCGGCCGCCATCTGCTCGTGCTCCACCAGGACGCGCCCGCGCCGCCGCGCCACCGACAGCGCCTGCTCGGCCTGCTTGTACGCGGCGGACGCGGCGATGGGTCCGGCCGGCGCCGACAGGCCCACGACCAGCTCGTCGTCCTCGCCGCCCGGCGCCTTCTCGCGCACGCCGGTCCGGGCCGTCTCCAGGGCGGCCGCGTACTCGGCGCAAGCCGCCGCCGCGGCGCCGCCGTCCGCGGCCAGCACCACCAGCCGCTCCCCCTCCGGCACGACCAGCACGGCCTCGCCCGACCGGGCCGCCGCGGACTCCATGACGTCGGCGAGCGCCGCGAGGCGGTCGCCGTTCGTGTCGGCCGCGGCGAGCGCGGCGGCCGAGGGCCGGTCCGCGGCCCGGGCGGGCGTCTGGGACTCGGCGCGGGCCAGGGCGGCCGAGGACGACACCGGCACCCGCTCGGCGACCACCATCCGGAACGGCGCGTCCAGCAGCCCGCCGTACAGGTCCCCGGCCACGGCACGCGCGTGGTCCGGCTCCCCGGCCAGCAGCATGCGCAGCACCGCCGAGCCGATCCGCTGCTCGGCCGCCTGGAGGGACCGGGAGCGTTCCGTGGTCAGCGTCAGCAGCGCGATCGCGGAGTGGAGGGCGTAGCGCTCGGCCGTGCCGAGGGCGGCGGCCGTGCCGACGGCGAGGGCCGCCCGGGGACGCCGGCCGGTGCCGATGGTGTGCAGTTCGACCCGGTCCTCGTTCTCCGGCCCGCCGACCACCGACGAGGCGGGCGCGGCCCGCTCCCGCAGCCGCTGCACGTCGCCGGTGAGCCGCGCGGCCCGCCGCCCCGCCCACTCCGGTGCCGTGGCGACGACGGCGCCCGAGGCGTCGTACAGCGCCGCCCAGCCGTCGACCTGCGCGGCGAGCGCGGCCAGCAGCCCCTCCGGCCCGCCGGTCTGGGCCTGCCGGGTCAGCTCGCGCTGGGCGGCGAACCCGGCGGTGACGGCCTTGTACTGGTCGGCGGCGATCGCCGCGGACACGGCCTTGCTGATGGCCAGGAAGGGCGTGCGGCGCGGCACCTCCAGCAGGGGTAGGCCCTCCTCCTCGGCCGCGTCGACGAGCGCCTTGGGGATCTCCTCGTAGTTGACGCCGACGGCGAAGCCGAGCCCGACCACTCCGGCCCCGGCCAGCCGCCGCACGTAGCGGCGCATGGCCTCCGGGTCCTCGGCGTCCAGCTTCAGCGCGGTGATCAGCAGCAGTTCCCCGCCCTCCATGTAGGGCACGGGGTCGGCGAGCTCGCTGACGTGGGCCCAGCGGACCGGCACGTCGAGGCGGTCTTCGCCCGCTCGCACGGTCAGTTTCAGCGCGGAGTGGTGGACGAGCGAGGCGAGCGTCGGGGGCATGAGGCCTTCTGCGTCAGGGCTGTGTGATCTTTGTGGTCTTTTGGCCGCCACGTATGAACGACCTGTGACGATTCTGCCTCACCGTACGGTCCCCGCGTACCCGCACCGTCGGGAAGCCGTCAGCCCCGGAGATCCACCAGCAGCGGCGGTGCGTGCTCACCCTTCACATCGGTCAGCGACAGCACCGCGTGTCCCGCCGGGACGCCGTGCGCCAGCTCGGACGCGGACCAGCGCTCCCGCTCGACCTGCCGCACGGTCACCGCCCGCGCGGTCGGGGCCTTGCCGGTGATCACCCGCCGCACCGCGTGCAGTGCCTTGCCCGCCGGGGTCTCGGCGATGATCTGCCGGTCGGTGACGTCCCGGGCCTCGGTCCACTCCTTGCCCCACACTTCGGCGAAATCCTGCCCGTCCCAGGGCGTGACCCCGGACAGCGCCATCCGGCAGCCGGTGGCCCCGAGCAGCGGCCCGCGCAGGGGCCGGGCCACGTCGTCCAGGGTGCGCAGGGTCAGCACGACTCCGGCGTTGCCGGACCGCAGCCGCTGGATGCCGCGCACCGACTCGGGCGTGACCACGCCGGTCGCGTCGTCGAGCACCAGGCAGGCGAACAGGGACCGGTCCTCGCGTACGGCGACACTCGCCGTGAACTGGGCGAGCACCAGCCGCGCCAGCATCCGGGAGGCGTCGGCGTGCCCGCGCTCGGGCAGGTCGATGCGGACCCGCACGGGGTGGTCGAGGGCCTTGAGCGTGAACGGCCGCGACTGGCCGGAGGTGTCGAAGAACCCGGCGAACGCGGGCCGGTCGAGCAGCGCGACCCGGTCGGCGAGCACCCCGCCGACGTCGCCCGGCTGCCCCATCTGACGCTCCCGGGCGTCGAGTTCCCGCAGCAGCGAGTCCTGCCCGGCGTCCTGCAGGCCCTGCCGCAGCGTGGCGAACGGCCCCGGCGACCCGTCCAGCAGCTGCCGCAGCTCCGGTACGGAGGGGAAGCGCCCGTGGACGGCCCGGAACGGTCCGAGCAGCTGTGCGAGGACGGTGGTGGAGCGGCGGCTGTCACTGCCCGGATGCGGATCGGCGAGATCCCCGACGAGCGCCTCGGCGAGCACGGCGGCGGCCTCGTCCGGGTCGGCGGTCCCGCCGTAGAGGTCGAGGTCGTACTCGGACTCCTGGTTCCCGATCCGTACGACGACGTCGTACGCGTCGGCCGGCCCGAGCCCCGCCCCGGCCGCCCCGACGACGACCACGGCGGCCCGCCCGGCGAGAGCATGCAGACACAGCGACTCGGCGAGCGGCCGGACGACGGTACCGGTCTTACCGGAGCCGGCGGGGCCGACGGCGAGCAGGGAGGTACCGAGCAACTCCGGACCGAGAGCGAGCCCGGTGCCGCGGTAGGCGTACGGGTTGCGCGGGTTGTCTGCGCTGGTGCCCAGCCTCACCTGCCCGGTGACGAGGTCGTGACGGGCAAGCCGGGTGGGCAGGTCACGAGCGCCCGAGGGGTGCAGGCAGGCGGCGGCGCCATCCTGAAGCACGGCGCCGCTGAAGGAGGCCATACTGTGCCGACCGCTGCGAACGCCCTGCCAGGCCCGGACGATCCGGGCATGGTCGACGTCCCGCATGAGCCCCGCCCGCGCGTCGGCGGCGAGCCGCTCGGCGGCATCTACGGCGCCGGCGGCCCGCAGCTGCGGAAATTCGGCGGGGTCGGCCTCGGGGAGGGGCGGCGGTCCGTCACCCGAGGTGCTGCGACGCCAAGCGGCGGGGCCAAACCGGCGCCACAATTCGGACCAGTGTCCGATTTTTCCGAAGATTGCGAAGATCCCGACGAACACCAGTCCCTCGTAGACCCACGAGGCCGCGCCGCCCACGGCTCCGGCTTTGCCGAGTGTCCATGAATCGGGCGCCAGCACGAACCACGGCCAGAGCCAGAAACCGCCGAGATAGCCGTTGTACAGCAGCGAGCACAGCAGCCAACCGCAGAGAAACGCGATCACGGCACCGGCCAGCAACTGTCGCGTCGGAATGAGCTCCGGCTCCTCCTCCGGCCGCGGCTTATGCCCGAATCGCCACACACCGGGCGGTGCCTCGGGCCGGGGCATGCGGAGCCACGTCAGGAACGACGATCCGTCCGGCATCGGGGGAATCCCGGGTGCCTGGGCCGGCCGGGGTGGCACGCCAGGCCTGTGGGGCGCCGAACTGCGCCCGTCCGGAGGCACCGCGGGCACCTCCGGTGGCCCCGCCGGGCGCGGCACGGGATTCGCGTGCGTACCCCGGGCCTCCTGCGTCCCGTCGCTGTCCATCGCCCTTGCCCCCTGACCAGCCGCTCCGTCCACCATCAGCGAGCCAATCTAACGCCCTCCCCTGGGGAGTTCACCGCTTACACGGCCGGGTCGTGGGCAGCAGCCCACCAGACCGCCATGTCCACCCCGGACAAGCCGCCCCGCCGACAACGCCCACATGGAGCATGCCCACCCCCCTTTCCCCGCCCTAGCCTGCGAGAAAAGAAGCCAAGCGTCCGTGCATCACCATCCGCACCACCCCAGGAGCCCCGCATGACCGCACTTCCGCAGGAGCGTCGCGTCGTCACCGCCATCCCCGGACCGAAGTCGCAGGAGCTGCAGGCCCGCCGTACCGCCGCGGTCGCGCAGGGTGTGGGCTCGGTGCTGCCCGTGTTCACGGCGCGTGCGGGCGGCGGCATCATCGAGGACGTCGACGGCAACCGGCTCATCGACTTCGGGTCGGGCATCGCCGTCACCTCCGTCGGCGCCTCCGCCGAGGCCGTCGTACGGCGGGCCACCGCCCAGCTCGCCGACTTCACCCACACCTGTTTCATGGTCACGCCCTACGAGGGGTACGTCGAGGTCGCCGAGGCCCTCGCCGAGCTGACCCCGGGCGACCACGCCAAGAAGAGCGCCCTGTTCAACTCCGGCGCCGAGGCCGTCGAGAACGCCGTGAAGATCGCGCGGGCGTACACCAAGCGGCAGGCCGTCGTCGTCTTCGACCACGGCTACCACGGCCGCACCAACCTCACGATGGCGCTGACCGCGAAGAACATGCCGTACAAGCACGGCTTCGGGCCGTTCGCGCCCGAGGTCTACCGGGTGCCCGTGGCGTACGGCTACCGCTGGCCGACCGGCCCCGAGAACGCCGGCCCCGAGGCCGCCGCCCAGGCGATCGACCAGATCAGCAAGCAGGTCGGCGCCGAGAACGTGGCCGCGGTCATCATCGAGCCGGTGCTCGGCGAGGGCGGCTTCATCGAGCCGGCCAAGGGCTTCCTGCCGGCGATCCGGAAGTTCGCCTCCGACCACGGCATCGTCTTCGTCGCCGACGAGATCCAGTCGGGCTTCTGCCGCACGGGCCAGTGGTTCGCCTGCGAGGACGAGGGGATCGTCCCGGACCTGATCACCACGGCCAAGGGCATCGCCGGCGGTCTGCCGCTGGCGGCCGTGACCGGTCGCGCCGAGATCATGGACGCCGCGCACGCCGGCGGCCTGGGCGGCACCTACGGCGGCAACCCGGTCGCCTGCGCCGGTGCGCTCGGCTCCATCGAGACGATGAAGGAGCTCGACCTCAACGCCCGGGCCAAGGCCATCGAGGCCGTGATGAAGGCGCGCCTGTCCGCCATGCAGGAGAAGTTCGACGTCATCGGCGACGTCCGCGGCCGCGGCGCGATGATCGCCATCGAGCTGGTCAAGGACCGCGCCACGAAGGAGCCGAATCCGGAGGCGACCGCCGCACTTGCCAAGGCCTGCCACGCCGAGGGGCTGCTGGTCCTGACCTGTGGCACCTACGGCAACGTGCTCCGCTTCCTGCCGCCGCTGGTGATCGGCGAGGACCTGCTGAACGAGGGCCTCGACATCATCGAGCAGGCCTTCTCCCGCATCTGAACCGGTCGCTGCCCGCATCCGGCCCCGGCGCCGCGCATCTGAGCCGCCGTCGGGGCATCTGAGCCGCCGTCGGGGCAGGTGAGCCGCCCCGGTTCCGCTACCGGGGCGGCGAGCGGCAGAGCGTGTGAAGAAGGTGTGCGAGGTGGATGACAGGGGGCCCTGCGGCCTGTCCTCCGCCCCGCCCCTGTCGTAGGTTCTACCCAGATGAGAGATACACCCCGCCCACAGGGGACTGTGGGCGACATCAGGCCGGGGCCTCCCCAGCTTCGACCTGGTCGTGCCCTCGCGCACACCGGAGCCTCAGGCTCTGGATCTCCTCACCGATCGGACGGTCGCCCGCCCCAAACCCCCCGGGGCGCGCGACGTTCCGGTCCGGACGGCCGCCTCGGAACCACCCCCCCTGTTCCGGGGCGGCCGACCTCCCTCTACGCCCCCTTCCTGAGCACTTCGGTCAGTGCCGCGATGCTGTGCCCTCCGTGGCCCTCCCCGGCCGCCCGGCGCAGCAGGTCGTGCAGGGGAGCCAGCCAGGCGGTGTCGACGTTCGTCTCCTCGGCCAGGTCGTCGTCGTGGGCCGCGCCCGCGAGGAAGAGGTCCACCGAGCTCGCGGCGTCGCTGTAGTCGCCGCTGTCGATCTCCGCGGCGTAGACCGGCAACAGCATCTTGATCATGTCCAGCCACTTGCCGGCGAACCGCACCATCGACTCCGCCCGCAGTCCCCGCGCCTGGACGGCGGCGGCCCCCTGGAAGAAGCCGACGAGCGCGGGCAGCAGCATCGCGCCCACCGCCATCTCGTACAGCGCGGCGAGGTCGGGTTCCTCCCCGAGGTGGACGGTGTCGCCTCCCAGTGCCCTGAGGGTCGTCTCGTGCGCGTCGAAGACGGACCGGTCACCGCTGTAATAGAGCAGGGTGTCCGCCGCTCCCACGGCCGCCGGCACGTTCTTGACCGCTCCGGCGAGCAGGCGGGCGCCGTGCGCGGTGGCCCACGCGGCCGTCTCCCGCGCGCCGGACGGGGAGCCGCTGTTCAGGGTGACGAGGACCCGGCCCCGTAACGCCCCGGCGGCCGGTTCCAGCGCCGCGCGGGTGTCCTCGAAGGTGGTCAGGCAGGTGACGACCAGGCCGCTCGCGGCGACGGCGTCCGCGACCGACTCGGCGTGCACGGCCCCCTCGTCCACCAGCGGCGCGGCTCGGCCCGGGGTGCGGTTCCAGACGGTGGTCGGATGCCCCGCCGCCAGGAACGCCCCGGCGAGCGCCCGCCCCATCGAGCCCAGTCCGATGACGGTCACGGGTGTGGGATTGTCCCCAGCCATGATTCTCTCCCTTGTTCTGCTTACGGGATTCCATGCTGGGTGGTCGCGTACATTCCCTCAAGTACCTACATTTTTCTCGGGTACTGACAGTTTTGTTCGTGGGGAGGGCCGGATGGCGAAACGTACGTATACGTGCGGGCTGGATGCCGCCATAGCCGTAATGGGCGGAAAGTGGAAGGGCCTGATTCTGTTCTCGCTGGGTGAAGGGTCGTTGCGCTTCGGCGAGTTGCGGCGGGCCGTGGCCGGAATCAGCGAACGGATGCTCATCCTTCAGCTGCGGGAGATGGAGAACAGCGGTCTGGTGCACCGCGAGGTGCACCAGCAGGTGCCGCCGAAGGTGGAGTACTCGCTGACGGAATTCGGTCGTTCCCTCAATGCCGCGATGGCCCCGCTCGGCGAATGGGGCGAGGAGAATCTGGAGCGGATCGAGGCCATTCCGTGAGCCGGCGTCAGGACGGTTTCCCGGCGGCCGGCGCCGGTTCGGGGCGGTGGATGCCGCGGGGGCGGTAGCCCAGGACGTCGGCGAGGCCGAGCACGTCCGCCAGCAGCCAGATGATGGCGAGCCACATCTCCGTTCCCTGGAGGCCGGGTTCGCGGCCCGGGCCGCTGCCGTCGGGGGTGGGGCCGAAGGCGAAGCCGCGGCCCGGGTGCCAGCGGCGCAGGGCGGCGGTGAGCTGGGCCGCCGCCCAGGCGCGGGTTTCCTCGGAGCGGTGGGTGGTCTGCCGGGCGCAGAACCACAGGGGGTGGATCACGTCCAGGACGTTGCAGGCGTTCTCGCGGCCCGGGGCGAAGTGGCGGGGGTCGCGTGCGTGGTCCAGGACGGTGTCGACCACGCGCTCCGCGTACGGCACGGGCAGGCCGAACTGGGCGAACGAGCCGCGGGTGAGCCGGTAGTAGCCGTTGACCATCTGCAGGCGTCCGGCCTCGGCGGTGGGGGAGCCCCACATGCCGGTCCAGGGGTCGGCGTGGGTGTGCAGCCAGCCGAACAGTGCCTCCAGCGCGCCGGGCGCGGCCGCCTCCGCCCCGAGCCGCAGGTTCCAGTGCGCGGCGGTGGCCCAGGAATCGACCCAGGCCCCGGCGTGCCAGGCACTCTCGCGCCAGGGCAGGGCGGCGAGGTGGCGGACCAGCCGGTCCGCGGTCGTGGTCCGCACCGCGTGGACCGGGTGGGCGAAGGAACTGCCGAGCAGGTCGAGCGCGTAGCCGACGCACAGCACGTGGTAGGCCGCGGCACCGTCCTCGTCCGGCACCCCGGCCGGGCCGGGCAGCGGCGGCGCCGCACCGATCTCGGGGACGAGGCCGGTGGCGGGGTCCTGCAACGCCCGCAGCCGCCGCACGTGTTCGGCGGCGGCCAGGTGCGGCGGCACGTCCCGGAGCAGCAGGTCGGCGATCTCGACGGCGTCGCAGTGGGCCCGCACGGTCGGCTGGACACCGGGCCGGTCGACGTAGTGCCCGGTGCCGGGCTGCCGACACCGGTCGAGCAGGCCGGGGGTCTCGGCCCGGGCGGTTGCGGCGAACGCGGCGAGCTGCTCCGCGAGGTCGGCGAAGGCGGGGCGCGGGTCCGCGCTGTGCTCGTCGTAGGGCTTGCCCAGAATGGGCGCGGTGTCCTCCCTCGCACCCCCTGACTGCAGGGCGGGGCCCCATCCCCCACCCCCCGCCTCCCGCCGGTCCCGTATGCGCCGGGCCGGATTTCCCGCCGCCACCGTCCAGGCCGGCAGGTCCTTCGTCACCACCGCCCCCGCCCCGACGACGCAGTGGTCCCCGATCGTCACGCCGTCCAGGACGACCACGTGCGAGCCGATCCACACGTCGTCGCCGACCGTGATCCCACGGCTGGTGACGGGCTGCCGATGGACCGGCAGGTCGGGCGCGGTCCCGTGGTTGAAGCCGAGCAGGGAGGTGTGGGCGCCGACACGCACCCCCTCCCCCAGGCTGACGGTGCCGCGCACGACCGCGAAGGGGTTGATCGTGCAGTCGGCGCCGGTGCGTATGTCGCCGGTGACGTAGGCGTGGGCCGCGATGTAGGAGCGGTCGCCCAGGTGCAGGACGTCCGGGTGCACGGCGGCCGTCTCCGCGACGAAGCAGTCCGCCCCGAGCCGCACCGCGCCCGGCCCCACCAGCAGCCGCTTCTGCCGCTGTTCCTGCGCCGCGCGCTGCTCCTCGGACGCCTGCGCGGCGAAAAGCCACGGGCAGTGCTCGAAGAGGCCGTCGTCGTTCGCCGGCTGGTTCACGTGATCCTCCGCAAGGGGCCGCGAGTGGGCGTCTGTGCTCGTGCCAAGCTGTGCCCCATGCCGACCCCCGCGAACCAGGAGCGCGCCACGTCCCCCACGCGGGGCGAGCGGACACGTCCGGGCGCCCTGACCCTCCTGTTCGGCCTCCCCGCCCTGCTCTTCGCCCTGATCACCTGGCAGGTCGTCGCCGACGGCCCGCTGATCCGGCTCGACGAACGCGTCAGCCGCGGCCTCGTCGACCCCGGCCGCGGTTCCGAACTCCTCGCCGACCTCGGCAACGTCCAGGTCGCGGTCCCGGTCCTCGCCGTCGCCCTCGGGTACGTCGCCGTACGCGCCCGCCGCGACGGCGGCGACCGCTGGTGGCTGCCGGTGGCCGCCGCGGCCCTCCTCATGGCCCTGGTCCCCGCGTTGATCATCCCGCTCAAGGAACTCACGGACCGCCCGGGCACCCCGGCCGTCCCACCCGGCACCGGCTACTACCCCTCGGGCCACACCGCCACGGCCGCCATCGCCTACGGCTCCGCGACCCTGCTCCTGCTCCCCCGACTCCACACGCCCCTCGCCCGCCGGACCCTGGTCATCGCATGCCTGGCCCTCATCCTCGGCGTGAGCTACGGCCTGGTCCGCCGCGGCTACCACTGGCCACTGGACGTGGTGGGCAGTTGGTGCCTCTGCTCCGCCCTGTTGACCGGCTTGGCCTGGGCACAGCAAGTCCACCACAAACAAACATATTAGAACAAGACCTCTCATGCCTCCTTGTGCGCTTCACTGCCAGGGGATCATGAATCCCCCATTTGCCATTTCTTACACGATGAGGCCCCATGTCTATCACCCCGCGCGGTATGTCCATTCAAGAAGCATATAGCCTCTACCGCAGCGAAAAACTCATCGTAAACAGGAATTACCAGAGAAAGCTCGTCTGGGGGGTGGACGAAAAAGCGCATCTCATCGATAGCATTTTACACGGCTTCCCCATTCCGCTCTTCCTTCTGGCGGAGGCCCCCGACCAAAAGTATGAAATAATTGACGGAATGCAGCGGCTTGATGCCATTTTCGGCTTCATCGAGCAACGCTACGGCCTCACGGATGATGACGACGCCGTCCGTTTCTTTGATCTGGCCGAGTTCTCAAGAGCCCGACAGCTGGCCGAATCCGGGGCATTCGACCGAGAGCCAGGCGAACCGAAGTTGATAACAGCAGCCCAGTGCGCAGACCTCCTGGACTATCAACTCGCCGTAACCATCTTCACCTCAAGGGAAGAAACTCAAGTCACCGAAGTATTTCGGCGAATAAACTCCGGCGGGCGCCAACTGAGCGCCCAGGAAAAACGGCAAGCCGGAGTAGTGAGCGAGTTTGTGCGCCTGCTGAGGCACCTCGCCTCCGAATTTCGATACGACGGCTCACCCGAGGTTCTGCCCTTGACCAAGATGCCAGTTGTATCCATTGACTCGGCACGCGAGCGTCTGGGCTATGTAGTCGCCGCAGAAGAAACATTCTGGTGCAATCTCGGCGTCCTGAGCACGAAACAGCTCCAGCAAAGCGAAGATGAGCAGCTCCTCGCAGACATCTGCATTTCTGCCGTGCGGGGCAACACTTTCAGCGTAAGCTCTGACGTACTGGACAAGTACTTCGATCTCGAAACCGCAGAGAGTAAGTCACTGACCGCAGATCTTGCGGCATACGGTACCGACAAACTCGCCGACGACGTCAAAGTCGTCCTTGGCGCCATGAAGACCATGGTGGACTCCACCAAACCGGGCACGGTCGGCGCATTTAGACAGCACGTGAGCACTAGCGGATGGAACTCGGCCAAAACTCCGTTCTATGCAGTGTTCATGGCATTCTTCGATCTCATGATCAGAAGGCAGATGCAACTCTCCGACCCACTCGGAGCGTTCGCAGCCATACATAAGGTAACCGCCAAGCTCACTCCCAGCAGGAATACGACTACAGAAGCTCAGCGGCAGGCGAACATAGATGTCGTACGCGGATTGGTCGAGAAATTCTTCACACACTCGCCACGAGGAGCTTTGACTCATGGCCCCGCAATGGAGATCGAATTTCCGAACCTCATCAGGCGTGCCCCCATCGAAAGTGCCAGGTATGAGTTCAAGCAGGGCATAGTCTCCCTCAACGAAAAGCGCACCATCAACAGGGACCTCCTCAAGAAGCTTCCGAAGATCATGTCCGCCATCGCCAATACCGGACCCGAGTCCGATGGTTATGTGATCTTCGGCGTTGCCGACAACGATGCGGCCGCGCAGAGGATCGAGCAGCTCGACGCTGTTCGACCGGTACCACTCGCCCGCCAGGTTCTCTTCGGCATTGACCGGGAGTGCGACGTCCTGGGCATCGACATCAGTACCTACGTCCGCCACATCATTCGCGCGATCCAGACGTCACCACTGGAGGACCCCCTAAAGGGGGATATTCTCGCCAACCTCGACACGATCTCCTACTCCGGCCGCACCTATGTGGTCGCTCGCATACCGGCCCAAAGGGATCTTTCAGGGTTTGACGGCGACTACTACGTGCGCGATGGTGACGGGCTTCGCAAAATGTCGACCGCCGAAGCACTGGCAGCCGCTAAGCGCTTCCGGAAGTGACCTGCGACGGCGGTTCTACCAACGATGGCACGGCCGTGAAGCAACGCCCCGACGCGGCCCGCCAGGCATGCCGGTCAACTGCCTTACCTGTCCCAGTTCCCGGCCAGCCCCGCCGCCGCCTCGTGCATCGCCAGTTCCAGCAGTGCCGGGTCCGTCAGGGTGCCCGAGCCGTCCGGTGGGACCAGCCAGCGGACGCCTCCGGGGGAGGAACGGCCCGGGTACGGCACGACGATCCAGGTGCCGGCGCCCGCCGTGCGGATGCCCGTGCCGAGCCAGCGGGCCGCGGTGCCCGGCGGTACGAAGAACCCCATGCGCGCGTCGCCGAAGTCGACGAGCACGGGCCCCGGCTGGTCGAGGACACGGCTGAGCACGTCGAGCGTGGCGTAGCCGAGTTCGCCGGGCAGGATGAGCACGTCCCAGGCGCTGCCGGCGGGCAGCAGCGCCACCCCGAGCGGGTTGCGCTCCCACTCCCAGCGGCAGGCCTCGGGATCGGGTGCGACGGATGCGAGCCACTCGACCGCCGTCTTCGCCCCTGTCATGAGGAAGACCCCCTTCTCTCTCGTGAGCTCGTGAAGCTCATGGACCTCGTGGACGCGCCGTGCGTCCACGAGGCCGTCACGAGGGAGAAGGGGTCTCCCGGCCGTCATTACGCGGCTTCCGGCTCCTCATTGGAGTGAACCGGCTCACACCGGCTCACACCCACCGGCTCAGCTGTCGAAGCCCAGCCCCAGCCGGTCCATCGTCCGCAGCCACAGGTTGCGGCGTCCGCCCTGTGCGTCCGCTCGCGCCAGGGACCACTTGGTGAGGGCGATGCCCGTCCAGGCGAACGGCTCGGGCGGGAACGGCAGCGGTTTCCTGCGGACCATCTCCAGCTCGGTCCGCTCGGTGCGCTCCCCCGCCAGCAGGTCCAGCATCACCTCGGCGCCGAACCGGGTGGCGCCCACGCCGAGCCCCGTGTATCCGGCCGCGTAGGCCACCTTGCCCTGGTGGGCGGTGCCGAAGAACGCCGAGAAGCGGGAGCAGGTGTCGATGGCGCCGCCCCAGGCGTGGGAGAAGCGGACGCCCTCCAGCTGCGGGAAGCAGGTGAAGAAGTGCCCGGCGAGCTTGGCGTAGGTCTCGGGCCGGTCGTCGTACTCGGCGCGGACGCGGCCGCCGTAGGGGTAGATCGCGTCGTAGCCGCCCCAGAGGATCCGGTTGTCGGCGGAGAGGCGGAAGTAGTGGAACTGGTTGGCGCTGTCGCCGAGGCCCTGGCGGTTCCGCCAGCCGATCGAGGCCAGTTGGCCGGCGGTGAGCGGCTCGGTCATGAGGGCGTAGTCGTAGACCGGGACGGTGTAGGAGCGGACGCGTCTGACCAGGTTGGGGAAGACGTTGGTGCCGAGGGCGACCCGGCGGGCGCGGACCCGGCCGTAGGGGGTGCGGACGGCCATGCCCGCGCCGTAGGGCCTGAGGTCCAGCGCGGGCGTGTGCTCGTAAACGCGGACGCCCAGGTCCGCGCAGGCCCGCTTCAGGCCCCAGGCGAGCTTCGCCGGGTGCAGCATGGCGACGCCCCTGCGGTCCCACAGGCCCGCCTGGAAGGTGGGTGAGTTCACCTGCTCCCGTACGGCGTCGGCGCCCAGGTACTCGACGTCCTCGGCCAGGCCGCGGCGGGACATCTCCTCGTGCCAGTCGCGCAGTTCCCACGCCTGGTACGGCTCGGTGGCGACGTCGATCTCGCCGGTGCGTTCGAAGTCGCAGTCGATGGAGTGCCGGGCGACCGCCGCCTCGATCTCGTCGAGGTTGCGGACGCCGAGCCGCTGGAGCGTGTGGATCTCGTCCGGCCAGCGGGCGAGGCCGTTGGGCAGGCCGTGGGTGAGGGAGGCGGCGCAGAATCCGCCGTTGCGGCCGGAGGCGGCCCAGCCCACCTCGCGGCCCTCCACCAGCACCACGTCCCGCCGCGGGTCGCGTTCCTTGGCGATCAGCGCCGTCCACAGTCCGCTGTAGCCGCCGCCGACGACCAGCAGGTCGCAGGTCTCGGAGGTGGTGAGGGCGGGTTCGGGACGGGGCCGGCCGGGGTCGTCCAGCCAGTACGGGACCGGCTGGGCGTCGGAAAGCGATCGGGTCCACTGATTCATGGCGCTCGGGGCCATGATGTCAACTCCCTACGGTTATGCCTTTTGTCTGCTGCGGCGATTGCCGACGGCCATGGAAACCAGGACGAACAGTACGGCGACGACGAACATGGCCGTGCCGATGACATTGATCTGGACGGGCGTTCCGCGCTGCGCCGAGCCCCAGACGAACATGGGGAAGGTGACCGTCGAGCCCGCGTTGAAATTGGTGATGATGAAGTCGTCGAAGGAGAGCGCGAAGGCGAGCAGCGCGCCCGCCGCGATTCCGGGGGCGGCTATCGGCAGGGTCACGCGGACGAACGTCTGGAACGGGCCCGCGTACAGATCCCGCGCCGCCTCCTCCAGTTTTGGATCCATCGACATGACTCGTGCTTTCACGGCCGTGACCACGAAACTCAGGCAGAACATGATGTGCGCGATGAGGATCGTCCAGAAGCCGAGCTGCGCGCCCATGTTGAGGAACAGGGTGAGCAGCGAGGCGGCCATGACGACCTCGGGCATCGCCATCGGCAGGAAGATCAGCGAGTTCACGGCGCCGCGGGCGCGGAACCGGTAGCGGACCAGCGCGAAGGCGATGAGCGTGCCGAGGAGGGTGGCGCCGAGGGTCGCCCAGAAGGCGATCTGCAGGCTGACCGACAGCGAGCCGCACAGGTCGGAGACTCCGCAGGGGTCCTTCCAGGCGTCCAGCGAGAACTGCTGCCACTCGTAGTTGAAGCGCCCCCTCGGTTTGTTGAAGGAGAACACCGTCACGATGATGTTCGGCAGCAGCAGATAGGCGAGGGTGAAGAGTCCCGCGATGACGACGAGATTTCTCTTGAGCCAGTTGACGAAGGGCATTTAGACCAGATCCTCCGTCCCGGACCTGCGGATGTAGAAGGTGACCATGAGGAGGATGGCCGCCATGAGGATGAAGGAGAGCGCCGCGGCCGTCGGATAGTCGAGCACTCTGAGGAATTGCGTCTGGATGACGTTGCCGACCATGCGGGTGTCCGTGGAGCCGAGCAGATCGGCGTTGACGTAGTCGCCGGTCGCCGGGATGAAGGTCAGCAGCGTGCCGGAGACGACACCGGGCATCGACAGCGGGAAGGTCACCTTGCGGAAGGTGGTCCAGGGCCGGGCGTACAGGTCTCCGGCGGCCTCGTGCAGCCGTCCGTCGATGCGCTCCAGCGAGGTGTAGAGCGGCAGGATCATGAACGGCAGGAAGTTGTACGTCAGGCCGCACACCACCGCGAGCGGCGTCGCCAGGACCCGGTCGCCGGCGGTCCAGCCGAGCCAGTTGGTGACGTCCAGGACGTGCAGTGTGTTCAGCGCGCCGACGACCGGGCCGCCGTCCGCGAGGATCGTCTTCCAGGCCAGGGTGCGGATCAGGAAGCTGGTGAAGAACGGCGCGATCACCAGGATCATGATCAGGTTCCGCCAGCGGCCCGCCCGGAAGGCGATCAGGTACGCCAGCGGGTAGCCCAGCAGCAGGCACAGGATCGTGGCGGTGCCGGCGTAGAGCACCGAGCGGACGAACTGCGGCCAGTACGCGGACAGCGCGTCCCAGTAGGTGGCGAAGTGCCAGGTGACCTTGTAGCCCTCCTCCAGGGAGCCCGTCTGCACGGACGTGGAGGCCTGGTAGATCATCGGCAGCGCGAAGAACACCAGCAGCCAGAGGATGCCGGGGAGCAGCAGCCAGTAGGGGGTCAGGCGGCCCCGGCGCTTCGGGGGCTTCGGGCCGGGTGCGTCCGGTGCGAGGGGCGGTGGCGCCTCGGTGAGTGTGCTCATCAGGCCGCCTCTTCCACTCCGGCGTCGGCGTCCTGGGCGGCGTCCAGGCCGAAGGTGTGGGCCGGGTTCCAGTGCAGGACGACCTCGGCGCCGGGCGCCAGGCGCGGGTCGCGGTCGATGTTCTGGGCGTAGACCTCGAAGTCCGGGCAGACCGGGCTGTCGACGACGTACTGCGTCGAGACGCCGATGAAGCTGGAGTCCGCGATCCGGCCGGTGATGCGGTTGCGGCCCTCGGGGATCTCGCCGGCGTCGTCCGCGTGGGTGAGGGAGATCTTCTCCGGGCGGACCCCGACCAGCACCTTGCCGCCGGTGCTCGCGGGTGCCGAACAGCGGGCTTCGGGCAGGACGAGCTTGCCGCCGCCCGCCTTCAGCACGATCTCCTCGCCGCTCCTGGAGTCGACCTCGGCCTCGATGAAGTTGGAGGTGCCGAGGAAGTTGGCGACGAAGGTGGTGCGCGGGTTCTCGTACAGCTCGGCCGGCGAGCCGAGCTGCTCGACGCGGCCCGCGTTCATCACGGCGACCGTGTCGGCCATGGTCATGGCCTCCTCCTGGTCGTGCGTGACGTGGATGAAGGTGATGCCGACCTCGGTCTGGATGCGCTTGAGCTCCAGCTGCATCTGGCGGCGCAGCTTCAGGTCGAGGGCGCCGAGCGGCTCGTCGAGCAGGAGCACCTTGGGGTGGTTGATCAGGGCGCGGGCCACGGCGACGCGCTGCTGCTGGCCGCCGGAGAGCTGGTGCGGCTTCTTGCGGGCCTGCTCGCCGAGCTGGACCAGCTCCAGCATCTCCTCGACCTGCTTCTTCACCGACTTCCATCCGCGTCGGCGCAGGCCGAAGGCGACGTTCTCGAAGATGTCGAGGTGCGGGAAGAGGGCGTAGGACTGGAAGACCGTGTTCACCGGCCGCTTGTAGGGCGGCAGGGCCGTCACGTCCTGGTCGCCGAGGAAGACGGTGCCGGCGGAAGGTTCCTCCAGCCCGGCGATCATGCGCAGGGTGGTGGTCTTGCCGCAGCCGGAGGCACCGAGCAGGGCGAAGAAGGAGCCCTGCGGCACGGTCAGGTCGAGCGGGTGGACGGCGGTGAAGGCGCCGTAGGTCTTGGATATGCCCGTGAGGCGGACGTCGCCGCCCGGGTCGGTGGTGTTCGTCATGGTGGTCACGCCCCCGTCAGCTTCGCGAACTTCTCTTCGAACTCGGTCTCTTCCTTCGAGCTCAGCGAGCGGAAGGCGTGCGACTTGGCCGCCATGGCCTTGTCGGGGATGATCAGCGGGTTGTTCGCCGCGTCCTTGTCGATCTTCTCCAGCTCGGCCTTCACGCCGTCGACGGGGCACACGTAGTTGATGTACGCGGCCAGTTCCGCGGCGGGCTTCGTCTCGTAGTAGAAGTCGATGAGCCGCTCGGCGTTCGTCTTGTGCCGGGCCTTGTTGGGGATCAGCAGGTTGTCCGTGGACGTCATGTAGCCGCTGTCCGGGATGAGGAAGTCGATGTCGGGGCTGTCCGCCTTGAGCTGGACGACGTCCCCGGCCCAGGCGACGCAGGCGGCGAAGTCGCCGCTGGTCAGGTCCGAGGTGTAGTCGTTGCCGGTGAAGCGGCGGATCTGGCCCTTGTCGACGGCCTTCTGCAGGCGGGCGATGGCCGCGTCGTAGTCGTCGGCGGTGAAGTCCGCCGGGTCCTTGCCCATGTCGAGCAGGGTCATGCCGACGCTGTCGCGCATCTCCGACAGGAAGCCGACCCTGCCCTTGAGCTTGGGGTTGTCGAGCAGGTCGGACAGGGACTTCACCTCAACGCCGTCGAGGGCCTTCTTGTTGTATGCGATGACCGTCGAGATGCCCTGCCAGACGTACGAGTAGGCGCGGCCCGGGTCCCAGTCGGGGCTGCGGAACTGCGCGGAGAGGTTGGCGTAGGCGTGCGGCAGGTTGGACGGGTCGAGCTTCTGCACCCAGCCGAGGCGGATGAGGCGGCCGGCCAGCCAGTCGGTGAGGACGATCAGGTCGCGGCCGGTGTCCTGGCCCGCGGCGAGCTGCGGCTTGATCTTGCCGAAGAACTCGTTGTTGTCGTTGATGTCCTCGGTGTACTTGACCTTGATGCCGGTGCGCTCGGTGAACTGCTCCAGCGTCGGGTGGTGCTTGCCGCTGTCGTCGACGTCCATGTACTCGGTCCAGTTGGAGAAGTTCACGGTCTTCTCCTTGGCCGAGCGGTCCTCGGCCGGCACGCCGCCCTGCGACCGGCCGGCCGCCGGGATGCCGCAGGCGCTCAAGCTCCCGAGACCGCCGACGGCGAGCGCGCCGCCCGCGGAGGCGCGCAGCAGCGACCGGCGGGTGAGCGCGGCCCTGCCGTTGGTGAAGCTGCGCCGCATGGCGGCCACTTGGGCCGGGGACAGGCGGTCGGGCTCGTACTGCTCCATGCGCGTGGTTGCCCTTTCGGAGGGTGGACGGCCGTTGGTCAGGCGGCCTGCAAACGGCTATCGATCCCCGAACACCGTGCGGTGCCAGTCCTTCGCGGCCACCGCGGTGTTGTCGAACATGACGTGCTTGATCTGGGTGTACTCCTCGAACGAGTACGTTGACATGTCCTTGCCGTAGCCGGAGGACTTGTAGCCGCCGTGCGGCATCTCGCTGATGATCGGAATGTGGTCGTTGACCCACACGCACCCCGCCTTGATCTCGCGCGTGGCCCGGTTGGCCCGGTACACGTCCCGGCTCCAGGCGGAGGCGGCGAGCCCGTACGGGGTGTCGTTGGCGAGGGCGATGCCCTCGTCGTCGGTGTCGAACGGCAGCACGACCAGGACCGGCCCGAAGATCTCGGACTGCACGACCTCGCTGTCCTGCGGCGCGTCGGCGATGAGGGTGGGCCGGTAGTAGGCGCCCTTGGCGAGCCGGCCCCCGGGCGCCTCGCCGCCGGTCACCACGCGCGCGTAGGCCCGCGCCCGGTCGACGAAACCGGCGACCCGGTCGCGCTGGACGTGCGAGATGAGCGGCCCGAGGTCGGTGCCGGCGGCGAAGGGGTCACCCAGCCGGACGGTCTCCATGAGGGCCGCGGTCCGCGCCACGAACTCCTCGTACAGCGGCCGCTGCACGTACGCGCGCGTGGCGGCCGTGCAGTCCTGCCCGGTGTTGATGAGCGCACCGGCGACGGCGCCGTGGGCGGCGGCCTCCGGGTCGGCGTCGTCGAAGACCACGAAGGGCGCCTTGCCGCCGAGCTCCAGGTGGAGGCGCTTGACGGTGGCGGTGGCGATCTCGGCGACGCGCTTGCCGACGGCGGTGGAGCCGGTGAAGGAGGTCATGGCCACATCGGGGTGGCCGACGAGGTGCTCCCCGGCCTCCCTGCCGGTGCCGGTGACGATGTTGATCACGCCGTCCGGGATCCCGGCGTCGGTGGCCGCCCGGGCGAAGAGCAGCGAGGTGAGCGGGGTGAGCTCGGCGGGCTTCAGGACGATGGTGTTGCCCGCGGCGACCGCCGGGAGGATCTTCCAGGCGGCCATCTGGAGGGGGTAGTTCCAGGGCGCGATCGACCCGACGACCCCGATGGGCTCGCGCCGGATGTACGAGGTGTGGTCCCCGGAGTACTCGCCGGCGGACTGCCCCGGCAGGTGGCGTGCGGCTCCGGCGAAGAAGGCGGTGTTGTCGATCGTCCCCGGGACGTCGAACTCGCGGGTCAGCTTCAGCGGCTTGCCGCACTGCAGCGACTCCGCGCGGGCGAAGTCCTCGGCCCGGTCGGCCAGGACCGCGGCGAACCGGTGCAGGGCGTCGGACCGCTCGCCGGGGGTGGCCCCGGCCCAGCCGGGGAAGGCCTCGCGGGCGGCGGCGACGGCCCGGTCGACGTCGGCCGTGCCCGCCAGCTCGTAGCGGAGGACCTCCTCGCCCGACGCCGGGTCGACGACCGCGTGCGTACGGCCGGAGGTGCCCCTGGCCGGACGGCCCGCGATGTACTGCGCGCCCTCCTCGAAGCGCTCCTCGGCCGGGAAACGGTCCGGGGTGGCGGTACCCGGGTTGTGCATGTCGCTCTCCTCCGTGTCCCCGTGAGGGGGCCGGCGTGGCTCAGGCTCGATTTGAGTGCCGATCCTGACAGAGGGATGGCACGCCAACAAGGGATTCCGTTGTTGATTTTTGGTTACGCGACGGAATCTGTCGACCAGGTGTCGAGTCCGCCAGGAAAAGGCAGGACGCTGTGTCAGTGGTGCGTGCCAGACTCGCGTGCATGGAGGAGATCACGGGGGCGGCCGGCTCGCGGGAAGCCCTGATCAGGGCGGTCCACGCGGGGGCCAGGGTCAAGTATCTGCATTTCTGGGGGCACCGGCCGCGGCCGGACGGCCGGATCGGGCCGAGCTGTCTGAGCCAGTGGTGGCCCTCGCCGTTCACGGTGGACGGCGTGGCGTACGCGACGGCCGAGCACTGGATGATGGCCGGCAAGGCCCGCCTCTTCGAGGACGCGGCGGCGGAGCGTGCCGTGCTGGCCGCCGGGCATCCCGCCGAGGCGAAGAAGGCCGGTCGCCTGGTGCGCGGGTTCGACGAGGCGATATGGACCCGGGAGCGGTTCCGGATCGTCGTCGAGGGGTCGGTCCACAAGTTCGGTGCCCATCCGGACCTGCGGCAGTTCCTGCTGGACACCGGCGACCGCGTGCTGGTCGAGGCGAGCCCCGTGGACCGCGTGTGGGGCATCGGGCTGGCCGCGGACGACGAGGCGGCGATGGACCCGCAGCGGTGGCGGGGGCCGAACCTGCTGGGGTTCGCGCTGATGGAGGCCCGGGAGCGGCTGCGCACGGCATGAGCGAGGGGCCGGCCCCGGGACCGGCCCCCGGCGTGGAGCTTCGTTCAGGCCGCCGCGCCGAGCCCGCCCATGATGCCGGCGAACAGCAGGAAGCCCAGCAGCGGCAGGATCACGGTCGCGATGATCCCGCAGACCAGGCCGGCGGTCGCCGCGCCCTTGTTGGTGGCCTCACCGCGGGTGGCCTTGCCGCGGCCGATGGCGCCGAAGATGATCGCCAGGATGCCCAGGATCACGCCGAAGAACCACAGCAGGAAGGTCACGCTGCAGACCACGCCGATGATGCCCAGCACCAGCCCCGTGGTCCCCATGCCGTTGCTCGGCTGCGGAGGTATCCCGTAGCCAGGGGCCTGCGGGTAGCCCACGGGCGGTGCGGCGGGGTAGCCGGGGCCGCCCTGCGGGTAGCCGTAGCCCGGGCCGGACTGCTGCGGGTAGCCGTAGCCGGGGGCCGGCTGCTGCGGGGGCTGGGACGGCGGCCCGAACCCCGGCGGGGGGTTGGTGTTGGACATGGACGATCTCCCCTCGTTGTCAGACCAGGGAATCGTAGTGGCCGACTCCGTCGCGGCGTACGGGAGTTTCAGCGGTGGTGGGCAGCGGTGGCCACCGGGGCCTGGGCGCCGTAGTACGGGTCGTCGTCGTACGGTTCGTCGCTGTTGATGGCGGCCGTGATGCCCACCGCGATCAGGACGATCACGGCGATGCCGAGGATGATCCCGATGATGCCCATGATCAGGCCGGCCTGGGCCTGGCCGTGGTTCGTGGCCACGCCGGCCTCGGCGCGCTTGCGGCCCTTGATGCCGAAGATCACGGCGAGGATGCCGGTGACCAGGGAGACCACGCCGTAGAGGCAGAACAGGGTGCAGGAGACGATGCCGAGCACCATCGCCGCTATGCCCATGCCGTTCTGGGGCGCCATGGGCATGCCCGGCCAGCCGTAGCCCGGCCCGGCCTGGTAGCCGGCCCCGGACTGGGGGTAGCCGGGGTAGCCGTAGCCGCCGGGGGCGACGGGCGGGGGCGGGACCGCCCCGGCGCCGGTGCTGTCGGACTGCGGCGTGCCGGCGGGCGGCGTGAAGCCCGCGTTCGGCATCGAGGTGACCGTGGCCTGGTCGTGCACGGACGGCGGCCCCTGGGTGGGTGGCTGGTCCTTGTCGAGCGACGGCTTGTTCTCCGGGGGCGCCCACGGGTCGTGGCCGCCGCCTCCGCCGGGCTGCGTCGGGTCCGTCATCTGGTGCATCCCCCCTGGGTCGATCGTGCCGCCATGCTACGGGGCCGTTCGGCGCGTGTCGCAGTGCGGGTGTGCGGGACCGGCAGCGCAGCCCCCACGGGCCCCCGCGAGGGCGCTGACCCACGGCCTAGGATGAACCCGAGTCACCGATCAGCCGATCACCCGCGCCCGCCCGAGCCACGCTCCGGCCGGGGCGCCGTTCCGGGGAGGAACCCTTGACCGAGCATCTCGTCGACCCCCAGGCCCCGCGCGACCTGCGGGCGTTCATCGCCGGACTGCCCAAGGCCGAACTGCACGTGCACCACGTGGGCTCCGCCTCCCCCCGGATCGTGTCCGAGCTGGCCGCCCGGCACCCCGACTCGAAGGTGCCGACCGACCCCGCGGCCCTGGTCGACTACTTCACGTTCACGGACTTCGCGCACTTCATCGACGTGTACCTGTCGGTCGTCGACCTGATCCGCACCCCGGAGGACGTCCGGCTGCTGACCTACGAGGTGGCCCGGGACCTGGCCCGGCAGCAGGTGCGGTACGCCGAGCTGACCATCACGCCGTTCTCGTCCACGCGTCGCGGCATCGACGAGCGCGCCTTCATGGACGCGATCGAGGACGCCCGCAAGGCCGCCGAGGCCGAGTTCGGGACGGTGCTGCGCTGGTGCTTCGACATCCCCGGCGAGGCGGGCCTGGAGGCCGCCGAGGAGACGACCCGACTCGCCACCGACGACCGGCTGCGCCCCGAGGGCCTGGTCTCCTTCGGGCTCGGCGGGCCGGAGGTCGGCGTGCCCCGGCCGCAGTTCAAGCCCTACTTCGACCGCGCGATCGCGGCCGGGCTGCACTCCGTGCCGCACGCCGGCGAGACCACCGGCCCGGAGACGGTCTGGGACGCGCTGACGCATCTGCGGGCCGAGCGCATCGGGCACGGCACCAGCTCCGCCCAGGACCCGAAGCTCCTCGCGCACCTCGCCGAGCACCGGATCCCGCTGGAGGTGTGCCCGACCTCCAACATCGCCACGCGCGCGGTCCGCACCCTCGACGAGCACCCGATCAAGGAGTTCGTGAAGGCGGGGGTCGTCGTCACCATCAACTCCGACGACCCGCCGATGTTCGGCACCGACCTGGAGAACGAGTACGCGGTCGCCGCCCGCCTCCTCGACCTCGACGAGCGGGGCCTGGCCGACCTGGCGAAGAACGCCGTCGAGGTGTCCTTCCTGGACGACGCCGGCAAGACCAGGATCAAGGGCGAGATCGACACGTACACCGCGGGGTGGCTCGACCGGTGACGGCCACCGCACAGCGCCCCGGGCGGGCCGTGACCGCCGTGGCCCACCGGGGCGACCCCTACCGGGTCCGCGAGAACACCGTGGCCTCGCTCAGGTCCGCGCTCGCCCGGGGCGCCGACGCGGTGGAGGTCGACGTACGGCTCACCCGGGACGGCGTGCCGGTGCTGCTGCACGACGCGACGCTGAAGCGGCTGTGGGAGCACGAGCGGCCGGTGCTCGCGCTGTCCTTCGACGAGGTGCGCGGGCTGACCGAGGGCGGGGTGCCGACGTTGACGGAGGCGCTGGCCGCGACCGACGGGCACCGGGTGATGGTCGACCTGCCCGGCTCGCCCGACGTGCGGGCGGTGCGCCGGGTCATGGACGCCGTCCGGGAGGCCGGGGCGGCGGACCGCGTCTACTACTGCGCGGGCGCCGACGCCATGCTCGCCGTGCGCGCGGCGGACCCGGACGCCGAGATCGCCCTCACCTGGACGACGCTGGCGCCGCCGCGGCCCGTGCTGCTGGAGGCGATCCGCCCGCGCTGGCTCAACTACCGGTTCCCGCTGGTGGACCGTCGCCTCGCCGACCGCGTCCACCGCGACGGCTACCTGCTGTCGGTCTGGACCCCCGACACGCGCCGCTCCATGCGGCGCCTGCTGGAGGCGGGCGTGGACTCGATCACGACCAACCGCGTCGACGTGCTGTGCGCTACACGCGCGAGCGCTGCGGCACCGTCGCCGGATCGGCCGGGGTCGCACGCGTGACGTACTGCGGCACGGGCGCGCTGTCCGTGCCGGTGTCGCGGACGAGGCCGTAGCGGATCGCGCCCTGGGCGGGGCCCTCGTTGATGTCCTCGTCGACCGCCTCCCAGCTCGACGGGAAGACGATCAGGCCGTAGTCGCAGCCGCGTTCGTTCTGGGTGAGGGTGACGGTGCCGTCGACGTAGAAGTACTCGTTCTGCCACATCTGCTGGGCGCCGGGCGGCAGCACCGCGTATCCGATGTCCGGGCCGCCCATGCCGGTGGCGTAGCCGTTCGGGGCGCCGGGCAGCGGGTCGTCCATGCGGCGCGTGCCGCCGGAGGCCACGTGGAACAGCTTGCCCTTCAGGCCGGTCCAGGCCGGCATGACCAGTGCGCCGGGCCGGGACTTCGGCGAGATCTGCCAGCGGACCAGGACGTAGCCCTGGCCGCTCAGCGTCACGCTGTCGCCACGGTGCTGCATGACGGCTTTCGGCCCGCCGGTGCTGGTGATCCCCGACTCAGGGCGGCGGGGCAGGGCGGCGGGCCGGGCGTCCGGGTCAGGGGCGCGGTCGACGGCGTCGACGACCGTGCCGTACAGGTCGGCCTTCTCGGTCACCGTCGGCGAGGGCGTGGGGGTGGGGGTGGGAGGGGCCGAGGGCGGTGGTTCGGAGCCGGCCGTCGCCGTGGGGGTCACCGCGGCCCGTGGCGGCGGGGCGTCCGGCGGCTGGGTGACGACGTAGGCGCCGCCGGCGACGATCGTCGCGCCCGCCGTCATCGCCACGGCCGGCTTGGTGAGCGCGCCCAGCAGCTTGGCGGACCAGCCCGCGGACGTGGCGGCCACGGCCGTCTTCCCGCCGAAGGCGAGCGACAGCGTGAACCCGGCCGGCAGCGGGACCAGGGCGATGCCGACGAGGAGGCGTTCCGCCGGTACGACGGACTCGCGGGTGCCGCCGCAGTAGGCGCAGCCGCGGATGTGCCGGGCGAGCCGCTTGCGCCACACGGAGTCGGGCCGGCCGTGCCAGCGGCCGGTCAGCTCGCGCAGGTCGGGGCAGGCGCCGTCCAGGGCGCGGACGATGCCGCGCGAGGTCTCCAGGCGCTCCTTCATCCGCTGGACGCGGACGGCGGCGTGCTGCCGGGTGATGCCGACGGCGGCGGCCAGCTCGCGCCGGGTCAGTTCGCCCGCGACCTCCAGCCACCACAGCGACAGCAGCTGCCGGTCCTCGTCGTCCAGCCACCGCACCGCCTCGGCGACCTCGCGCCGCTGGCCCTCCAGCTGGAGGCGCAGCACGGTCAGTTCGGCGAAGTCGGCGGCCGCCGTCTCCTCCAGCCTCTCCGGGGTCCTCCGCCGGGCCCGGTCCCGGATCTGCCGCATGGCGATCGCCACCAGCCAGGACCGGAAGCTGTCCGGGTCGCGCAGCGAGCCGAGGTGGTCGACCGCGCGCAGCATGGTCTCCTGGACGACGTCGTCGACGTCGGCGTGGCCGTTCAGGGCCCGGCCCACGATGTTGTAGACCAGCGGCAGCCAGCCCGCGACCAGCTCGTCCAGCGCCTGCCGGTCCCCGGCCTGCGCCGCCGTGATGACGGGGCGCCAGTGCTGAGTGTCCACGGTGCCCTCTCGACGCCTGGGTTCACTGATGTTCCGCACGCACCCTCTCAGCCGGTACCGGGGTTCTCGCCATGTCGGGGATCACATGCGGGGAGACGACGTGAAGGTTCTCGGGATAACAGTTTTTTCCTCAGCCGCCCGAGAGGCCCGGCACCGGGGCGGCCGCCGGCACGGTCAGCGCCTCCAGCCGCTTGATCCGCTGCCGCACGACGTACAGCGGGATCACCCCGAGCACGCCGAACGCCATGTCGATCACGGACCACCAGAAGGGGATGCCGCGGACGGGTCCGCAGATCAGGGCGAGCGGGATGATGCCGGCACAGGCGATCATCCCGAACTCGACGACCCAGATGTTGCGGACCGGGTCGCGGTAGGGCCCGTAGAAGGCGACCGCGATCACCAGGTGCGCGAAGGCCAGCCAGTCGGTGCCGTACAGGAGGAAGGGGTACTCGGCGTCCGCCCGGTCGAGTCCCGTGCGCACCCGCCCGATCCAGTCCGTCAGGCCGGGCAGGTGGTCGCCGACGGACAGCGCCCGCAACAGGTCCTCGGTCCACCGCAGTTCGTGGACCAGGGGAAAGGCGGTGGCGCCGCTGAGCACCAGACACACCACGAAGAAGACCAGCCACGCACGGATGCCCTTCAGCAGGGCGGCTCTGTCGCTCATGGAGCGCACTCTACGCCCACAATTGAACGTGTTCAAAAAGGGGTCACCCCTTGGACGCGCGAGCGGCCCCGGACGGAGAGGAACCGTCCGGGGCCGCTCTGGGTGCGTGGGAGGGGCTACGCGTCCAGCGACGTCATCACGTGCTTGATGCGCGTGTAGTCGTCGAAGCCGTACGCCGACAGGTCCTTGCCGTAGCCGGACTTCTTGAAACCGCCGTGCGGCATCTCCGCGACCAGCGGGATGTGCGTGTTGATCCACACGCAGCCGAAGTCGAGCTTCTTGCTCATCCGCATGGCGCGGCCGTGGTCCTTGGTCCACACCGAGGAGGCGAGGGCGTACTCCACGCCGTTGGCCCACTGCACCGCCTGGTCCTCGTCGGTGAAGGACTGCACGGTGATGACCGGGCCGAAGACCTCCTTCTGGATGATCTCGTCGTCCTGCTTCAGGCCCGAGACGACGGTCGGCGCGTAGAAGTAGCCCTTGTCGCCGACCCGCTTGCCGCCGGTCTCCACGCGCGCGTGCGCGGGCAGACGGTCGATGAAGCCCTCGACCTGGGCGAGCTGGTTGGGGTTGTTGAGCGGCCCGAACAGCACGTCCTCGTCGTCCGGCTGCCCGGTCTTCGTCTCGGCGGCGGCCTTCGACAGCGCGGAGACGAACTCGTCGTGGATGGACTCGTGGACGAGCACGCGCGTGGCGGCCGTGCAGTCCTGGCCGGCGTTGAAGTAGCCCGCGACCGAGATGTCCTCGACGGCCTTGGCGATGTCGGTGTCCTCGAAGACCACGACCGGCGCCTTGCCGCCCAGCTCCAGGTGGACGCGCTTGACGTCCTTGGAGGCGGACTCGGCGACCTGGATGCCGGCGCGCACCGAGCCGGTGATGGAGGCCATCGCCGGGATCTCGTGCTCGACCATCATGCGGCCCGTCTCGCGGTCACCGCAGATGACGTTGAAGACGCCCTTCGGCAGGATGCCGCCGAGGATCTCCGCGATCAGCACGGTGGAGGCCGGGGTGGTGTCGGACGGCTTCAGCACGACCGTGTTGCCCGCCGCGATCGCCGGGGCGAACTTCCACACGGCCATCATCATCGGGTAGTTCCACGGCGCGACCTGCGCGCAGACCCCGACCGGCTCACGGCGCACGATGGAGGTCAGGCCCTCCATGTACTCACCGGCCGAGCGGCCCTCCAGCATCCGCGCCGCACCCGCGAAGAAGCGGATCTGGTCGACCATCGGCGGGATCTCCTCGGAGCGGGTCAGCCCGACCGGCTTGCCCGTGTTCTCCACCTCGGCCGCGATCAGCTCCTCGGCGCGCTCCTCGAAGGCGTCCGCGATCTTCAGCAGGGCCTTCTGGCGCTCGGCGGGCGTGGTGTCGCGCCAGCCGGGGAAGGCCTCGGCGGCCGCCGCCATCGCGGCGTCCACGTCCGCCTGCCCGGACAGCGGAGCGGTCGCGTACGCCTCGCCCGTCGCGGGATTGACCACCTCGGTGGTCCGTCCGTCGGCGGCGTCCCGGAACTCACCGCCGATGTAGTTGCGCAGACGACGCAGCTCGGTGCTCACTGCCGGCCCTCCAGTTCGGATGTCCAGTACTTGAGACACCCACCCTAGTCGGCCGACCCACGTTTTCAACACCCCCACTCCCATCGTTCATGCGGAATCCGCAGTCGCAGGCAACAAAAACAACGGATTTCATCGATCACGGCTTGCGGAAGTGACGAGACCTCGTGCACAGTGACCTCGTGGCCAGTCGAAGCGCAGACCAGAAGGGCTCGCGGGAGCACCGCGAGTCCTCCCGAGAGTCCAGGAACGGCAGCTCGCCCCAGCTGGACGCCGTCTCCCTCGCGATCATCGAGCAGCTCCAGGAGGACGGCCGCCGGCCGTACGCCGCCATCGGCAAGGCCGTGGGCCTGTCGGAGGCGGCCGTGCGCCAGCGCGTCCAGAAGCTGCTCGACCAGGGCGTGATGCAGATCGTCGCCGTCACGGACCCGCTCACCGTGGGCTTCCGCAGACAGGCGATGGTCGGCGTCAACGTCGAGGGCGACGTGGAGTCGGTCGCCGACGCGCTGACGGCCATGTCCGAGTGCGAGTACGTGGTGATGACCGCGGGCTCCTTCGACCTGATGGTGGAGATCGTCTGCGAGGACGACGACCACCTCCTGGACGTCATCAACAAACGCATCCGCGCCGTCCCGGGAGTGCGCTCCACCGAGAGCTTCGTCTATCTGAAGCTCAAGAAGCAGACCTACATGTGGGGAACCCGATAACCGTGAGGACCCGATAGCCGTGAGCAAGGACCTCTCCCAGTCCGCGTACGACCACCTGTGGATGCACTTCACGCGCATGTCGTCGTACGAGAAGGCCCCCGTCCCCACCATCGTCCGGGGCGAGGGCACGTACATCTACGACGACCAGGGCAAGCGCTACCTGGACGGCCTCGCCGGCCTGTTCGTGGTGCAGGCCGGGCACGGCCGCGTCGAGCTCGCCGAGACCGCCTCCAAGCAGGCGCAGGAGCTGGCGTTCTTCCCCGTGTGGTCCTACGCCCACCCCAAGGCGATCGAGCTGGCCGAGCGCCTGGCCCACCACGCGCCGGGCGACCTGAACAAGGTCTTCTTCACCACCGGTGGCGGCGAGGCCGTCGAGACCGCCTGGAAGCTCGCCAAGCAGTACTTCAAGCTGGTCGGCAAGCCCACCAAGCACAAGGTCATATCCCGCGCGGTCGCCTACCACGGCACCCCCCAGGGCGCCCTGTCCATCACCGGCCTGCCGGGCCTCAAGGCCCCCTTCGAGCCGCTGGTGCCGGGCGCTCACAAGGTCCCGAACACCAACATCTACCGCGCCCCGCTCTTCGGCGACGACCCGGAGGCCTTCGGCCGCTGGGCCGCCGACCAGATCGAACAGCAGATCCTCTTCGAGGGCCCGGACACGGTGGCCGCGGTCTTCCTGGAGCCCGTGCAGAACGCGGGCGGCTGCTTCCCGCCCCCGCCCGGCTACTTCCAGCGCGTCCGCGAGATCTGCGACCGGTACGACGTGCTGCTCGTCTCCGACGAGGTCATCTGCGCCTTCGGCCGCCTGGGCACGATCTTCGCCTGCGACAAGTTCGACTACGTGCCGGACATGATCACCTGCGCCAAGGGCATGACCTCGGGCTACTCCCCGATCGGCGCGTGCATCATCTCCGACCGCCTCGCCGAGCCGTTCTACAAGGGCGACAACACCTTCCTGCACGGCTACACCTTCGGCGGCCACCCGGTCTCCGCGGCCGTGGGCCTCGCCAACCTCGACCTGTTCGAGCGCGAGAACCTCACCCAGCACGTCCTGGACAACGAAGGCGCGTTCCGCTCGACCCTGGAGAAGCTGCACGACCTGCCGATCGTCGGCGACGTCCGCGGCAACGGCTTCTTCTACGGCATCGAACTCGTCAAGGACAAGGCCACCAAGGAGTCCTTCGACGCCGACGAGACCGAGCGGATCCTGTACGGCTTCCTCTCCAAGAAGCTGTACGAAAACGGCCTGTACTGCCGGGCCGACGACCGCGGCGACCCGGTCGTGCAGCTCGCCCCGCCGCTGATCTCCGACCAGTCGACGTTCGACGAGATCGAGCAGATCCTGCGGGCCACCCTCACCGAGGCGTGGACCAAGCTCTGACCGACCGACGCCCCCGCGTCGCTCCGATCGTCTGCCTGGATGATCAACACCGGCCCCGGTGCCGCCCGTTCGAGTGAGAAACGGCGGCCCGGGGCCGCGTGCTGTCCGACGTCCCGCCGCCCTGTGCCTAGCGTGCCCAGTGACCGATCGGCCCTGCCTTCGTTCCCCCGCACGGGGGATGGCACGGGAACTACGGATCTGAACCGAGGTGTACGCCCATGGAGGCCCCGCCGGACAACGACGTGCTCTGGGCACGCGCCCTGCACTTCCAGCACGACGACGGCTCGCCCGCGCTCACCGGAGTGTCGCTCGGCGTCCGGGAGGGCGAGATCCTCGCCGTCAGCGGCCCGCGCGGCAGCGGCAAGACGACCCTGCTGCGGTGCCTGTCCGGCCTGGTGCCCGTCCGGCGCGGCGAGGTCTGGTTCAACAGCGTGCCCGTGCACACCATGGGCCCCCTCACCCGGGAACGGCTGCGCCGCGACCGCTTCGGCTGGATCGACCCCGCCCCCTCCCTGGTCCCGGAGCTCAACGCCTGGGAGAACACCGCCCTGCCGCTGATGCTGCGCGGCACCAGCCGGCGCCGGGCCAAGACCGCCGCACTGGAGTGGCTGGAGCGCCTGGACATCGGCGACGGCGCCCGCAAGCGCCCCCACCAGCTCGTGCAGGCCGAGCGCCAGCGGGTCTGCATCGCCCGCGCCCTCGCCCCCGCCCCCTCGGTGCTGTTCGCGGACGAGCCCACGGCCCCGCTGCACCGCGCCGACCGCGCCCACGTCCTGCGCACCCTGACCACGGCGGCCCGCTCCCACGGCATCACCGTCGTCCTCGCCACCCACGACGCGGAGACCGCGGCCCTCGCCGACCGCACGGTGTCCCTGCTCGACGGGCGGCGCGTGCAGACGGTGCACCTGCCGCCGGTCGCCGAGACCGCCGAGCCGGAAGGCCGGGCCGCGTGCTCGCTCTCCGTCTGACCCGCGGCGCCCACCCCGCCGTCCAGCTGCGCCGCCTCCTGGTCGCGGCGGCCTCGGCGGGCACGAGCTTCCTGTTGCTGTGCGCCCTGGGCCACGCCCTCGGGCACCCCGGCGCCACCGGCGAGTCCCTGATGCGTCTGGCGTGGTGCGCGGCCCCGCTGGCCACCACGGTGTACTTCGCCGTCGCGGTGGCGCGCACCGACCCCGCCACGAAACCCCGCCCCGGCCTCTCCGCGATCGGCCTCGGCCCGCTGCGCCTGCTGGCCGTCTCGGCGGCGACGACGGCTCTGTCCTGCACGCTCGGCGCCATGCTGGCCCTGCTCGTCTTCCTGCACCTGCGGGGCGACCTGTCGGGCCTGCCCTTCGACGGGGCGGCCGCCGGGCCCCTCGCCTCCGGCCGGCCCCTGCCGCTGGCGGGCACCCTGACCCTGCTGGCGATCGTCCCCGTCGGCGCGTCGGCGGCCGTGGCGCTGGCGCTGCGGCCGCGGGAGACCGGACCGGCGGCGCCCCGGGCGTCCCGGATGTACGGCCGGTTCGGCGCGTACCGCCGCGAGAGCAAGCGCGAGACCTTCGGGGCGTACGGCCGGTTCGGACGGCAGATCGTCCGGCCCGCGCACGGCCGCTCCGCCGACTCCGCGCCGCAGGGCGGTCCCCCGCAGGCACGCACGGGCGAACCCACCTCCGTGACGACCCTCGCCCGCACCGACACCGACACCGACGCTGACTCCGGCCCCCGCTCCGGCTCCGACTCCGGCGGCACGGTCAGCGCACTCACGGACCCTCCGGCACGCGACACGGTGAGTGCGGTGATCCCGTACGGCGGCCCGGCCCGCCACCCGGCGGCGCCGGACCCCAGGGACGCCGCCCGGCCCGACGGCGACACCGCCCGCCACCCGGCGCCACCCGCCCCCGACTCCGACGGCGATCCGGCCCGCCCCCCGGCGGCATCCGGCCCCGGAGACCCCCACGGCGCCCCCGCCCGGCACCCGCTGAACACCGCCCACCCCGCACACCCCGCCCCACACCCCCAGGCATCGGACCCGGTCGGCGCGGCCCGGACCGACGGGACGCCCGCCCAGCGGTCCGCTCCCTCCCCGGCCGCGGCACGCGGCGCCGACGACCCCGCCGCCCTCGCGGCGGCCCTGCCGGACCCGCCCGGGACCGACGGCTCCCCGACCGCCGCCCCCACCGGCCTCCCCTGGGGCATCACCCTGCTGGCCGCGGGCCTCGCCGTGGAGACCTACACGAGCCGCACCGCCCCGACCGCCCCCGACCTCACCTTCTCCGGCGCCTCCCCCGGTGTCCTGGCCGGCTGGGCGCTGGCCGCCGTCGGACTGGCCCTGGCGGGCCCGGGTCTGACGCACCTGTGCGGACGGCTCCTCCAGTCGGCCCGCCCCGGCGCCCTGCGGCTGCTGGCCGGACGCGTCCTCATGGCGGAGGCCGCCCGCATCGGCCGCCCCCTGGGCGTCGTCAGCGCGGTGCTGTCGGCCGCGTGGGCCATGGCGCTGCTGCACCTCCCGGACGGACTGTCGCTCGGCCCGCTCACCCTCCTCGGCGTGCTCCTCGTGACCGGATGCACCGTGGGCACGCTCCTCACGGCCGCCGTCGAGGCACGGCAGGCCCGGGCCGACACCACCGCCGCGCTGCTGCGCCTCGGCGCCCCCGCGACGATGCTGCGCGGCGCCGCCGCCCTGCGCGCGGGCGCCCTGCTCGCCCTCTTCGGCCCGCTCACCCTGACGGTGGCCGAGCTGGCGGCACTGCCGCTGGCCCGCTGAAGCGCCCCGGAAGCCCGCCGGGAAAACCCGTACGAAAAAAATCTCCGAACGGCGATGAGTTCCGCGCCGTACCCAGGTCTATCCCCGCGTAACGACACGGACCCGATGGGAGAGACCCGCATGTACCAGCAGATGATCTTCGTGAACCTGTGCGTCAACGACCTCGACTCCTCCAAGAAGTTCTTCACGGAGCTCGGCTACTCGATCAACGAGCAGTTCAGCGACGAGTCGACCGCCTCGGTCGTGATCAGCGACACCATCGTCGTGATGGTGCACACCAAGGACAAGTACGCGCAGTTCACGAAGAAGGCGATCGCGGACGCGACGAAGACCAGCGAGGTGCTGATCGCGCTGAGCGCCGAGAGCCGCGAGAAGGTCGACGAACTGGTCGAGAAGGCGGTCGCGGCGGGCGGCTCCGTCAGCGGCGAGACCCAGGACCACGGCTTCATGTACGGCCGCGCCTTCGACGACCCGGACGGCCACACCTTCGAGGTCGTGTGGATGGACCCGTCGGCCGTCGAGGGCTGAGACGTGGCTGTGCCAGCATGGGCGGGTGCAGACGATGCCCGCCCATGCGGCCCACCACGACGACCGTGAGATCGAGACGCTTGAGGAGTTCGACGCCACCGTCTCGGCGCGCCGCACCCTCGCCGGCTACCGCGTCCAGGCCGTCGACCTGACGGACCGCACGCGCGAGTTGCTCGGCACGGACACCACGGGCGCGGTCTTCCTCGGCTGCGCGATGCGCGAGGACGCGGCGGCGAAGGTCCGCGCCGACGGCGCCCTGGTCTTCCCGCCGGTCCCGGACCTGCCCTTCGACCCGTACCGCGCCCATGTCTACGCGCCGGACGAGCTCTTCGCGTCGCTGGCGGACGGCTACGAGGCCACCCCCGACGCCCGGGCGTACGCCTGGTTCCAGCACACCAAGGCGGACCGGGACATCTACGCCTCCATGCTGCGCTCGGTCCACGACGACTCCGTCTCCGACGCCCTCGACGAACTCCTGTCCGGCGCCCGGGTGGTGGGCGTGATGGGCGGCCACGCGATGGCCCGCGGCACGCGGGAGTACGCCGGTGCCGCGCGGCTCGGCCGCGAGCTGGCCCGGGCCGGTTTCACCGTCGCGACCGGAGGCGGCCCGGGCGCCATGGAGGCGGCGAACCTCGGCGCCTACGCCGCCCCGTTCGGCGAGGACATGCTCACCGAGTCGCTCGAACTGCTCGCCAAGGCACCGCGGTTCACCCCGTCGATCACCCAGTGGGCGACGGCCGCCTTCGAGATACGCGGCCGCTGGCCGCAGGGCGGCCGTTCCGTCGGCATCCCGACCTGGTTCTACGGCCACGAGCCGCCGAACGCCTTCGCGTCCCACATCGCCAAGTACTTCGCCAACGCCACCCGCGAGGACGGCCTGCTGGCCCGGTCCAACGCGGGTGTGGTGTTCCTGCCGGGCGCCGCCGGGACCGTCCAGGAGATCTTCGACAACGCGACGCCCAACTACTACGAGTCGCGCGGCGAGCCGACCCCCATGGTGCTCGTGGACCGGGCGCACTGGACGGAGAGGCTGCCGGCGTGGCCCCTGCTGCGATCGCTGGCCAAGGGGCGGTCGATGGAGGCGCGGATCGCGCTGGTCGACCGGATCGAGGAGGCGCCCGAGGCGTTGAAACGTCTCGGCGGTTAATAAGCTGGCAAAGCAAGTGCTTGCACCCTGCATATGCGTTGACACTACTTATGCGGCGCTTATAGACCTGGGAGCCTCCCGGTAGTGCTGATGTCCAGTCAACACTGCCTCCACCCCCCGCAATTGCGCATCCTGTAAAGGACAAACGTGGCAGTTCTGTCCGTATCCCGCCGTACGACCCGGCGTCGCACCCTCGCCCGTTCCGTGCGGATCCTCGGTGTCGCCTCGGCCTCGGCCGCGCTCGCACTCGGCGCCGCCGGCAACGCGCTCGCCTGCAACATCAACGAGTTCTCCGCCGAGGCGAAGTGCGACGGTGACAAGGGCGTCATCACCGTCACCGACGTGGACCCCGCCGGCGTCCCGGCGACCGTCACCGTGTACCTGGAGAACAACGGCGCCGACGTGAAGAAGGTCGGCGAGCAGGTGGTCAAGGGCTCCCGCGAGGGCACCACCATCACCTTCGCCGAGAACTGGAAGCCGAACGCCGAGTACCGCATCCACGTCAAGGCCACCCCGTACGTCGACGAGGACATCAAGCCGAACCTCGTCACGCCGGCCACGGCCTGCAAGAAGGAGGAGGAGCCCCCGGCTTCGACTCCGCCGGCCACGCCGACCCCGTCGGCCTCCCCGTCGAAGCCCGCCGAGGACACCGACACCCCGGCTCCGGCGCCGTCGGAGAGCGAGAGCAGCACGCCGGCGGGCAACGCGCCCGCCCCCGCGGCCGGTGACTCGAACCTCGCCGAGACCGGTGCCGACTCCAACACCGGGATCATCGCCGGCATCGCGGCGGCCCTGGTCGTCGTCGGTGGCGGTGCGGTGTTCTTCGGCATGCGCCGCCGTGGGGCGAAGAGCGACAGCTGACGCCCCGCACGCCGTGATGTGGCCCGTCCCCGAACCCTGGGGGCGGGCCACGTCCCGTCTCACCCGAGCACGACGATCTCGGCCGCGTCGAACTCCACCCCGACCTCGCCGCCGACCTCCGGCGCGTCCCGCAGCGCGCAGGCCGCCTCCAGCCGCGGGGCGTCCGCCGGCTGCAGGTGGACGGCCACATGGGTGCCCTTGAAGGTGCGGGCGGCGACCGTGCACCTCAGACCGGCCTCGGCGGACACCAGGCACACCCCGGCGGGCCGGACGAGCAGGTTCCGCGTGCCCTGCGGCGCCCCCTCCGGCACGGGCACCTTGCCCCACGGCGTGTCCGCCGCCTCCGTCCCGACGGTCGCCTCGACCACGTTCTCGAAGCCCAGGAAGCGGGCCACGAACGCGTCGGCCGGCCGCTGCCACACCTCCAGGGGCGTACCGGACTGGGCGATCCGCCCGTCCCGCATCACCACGACCCGGTCGGCCAGCGCGAAGGCCTCCCCCTGGTCGTGGGTCACGGCGAGCACGGTCGTACCCAACCGGCCGAACAGTTCCTTGAGTTCGACGACCAGCCGCTCCCTGAGCGACCGGTCGAGCTGGCCCAGCGGCTCGTCCAGCATCAGCAGCCGTGGGCTGGGCGCCAGAGCCCGGGCCAGCGCGACCCGCTGCTGCTCCCCGCCGGACAGCGCGGCGACGGCCCGGCGGGCCGCGCCCGGCAGCCCGACCAGGTCCAGCAACTCCTGGACGCGCTCGGCCTGTCGCCGCTTCGGCGCCCCGTGCATGCGCAGCCCGAAGGCGACGTTGCCGCCCACGTCCCGCTGCGGGAACAGCTGGTGGTCCTGGAACATCAGCCCGACGCCCCGCCGGTGCGCGGGCACGCCCGCCTGGTCCCGCCCGTCGAGCGACACGCGCCCGGAGTCGAGCGGCTGCAGCCCGGCCACCGCCCGCAGCAGGGTCGACTTGCCGCTGCCGCTGGGCCCGAGCACGCACACGATCTCGTGCTCGGCGACCTCCAGATCGACGGCGTCCAGCACGGCCCGCCCGCCGAAACGGACCGTCGCGCCCTCCAGGCTCAGCAGCATCTAGAACTCCCCCGTCCGGTCCGTCCGCAGCCTCTCCAGCACCAGCAGGGCCACCGCGCACACCACCATCAGAATCGTCGACAGGGCCATCGCCTGCCCGTAGTTGAGGTCCCCGGGCCGCCCCAGCAGCCGGGCCACGGCCACCGGCAGCGTCGGGTTGTCGGGCCGCGCGATGAACACCGTCGCCCCGAACTCCCCGAGCGACACGGCGAAGGCGAACCCGGCCGCGATCAGCAGGGCCCGCCGCACCATCGGCAGGTCCACCTCCCGCCACACCCGCCAGGGCGAGGCCCCGAGCACCGAGGCCGCCTCCCGCAGCCGCACGTCCACGGCCCGCAGCACGGGCAGCATCGTCCGGACCACGAACGGCACCCCGACCAGCGCCTGCGCGAGCGGCACGAGGATCCAGGAGGACCTCAGGTCCAGCGGCGGCTCGTCCAGCGCGATCAGGAATCCGAAGCCGACGGTCACCGCGGACACCCCGAGCGGCAGCATCAGCAGCGCGTCGAAGCCGCGCACGAACCGCCCCGCGTCGCGGCGGGTGAGCGCGACGGCGGCGAGGGAGCCGACCACCACGGCGATGGCCGTGGCGGCGACGGCGTACGACAGGGAGTTGCCGATCGCCTCGATCGGCGGGACCAGGAACACTCCCCCGTCGTCCCTGGTCAGCGCCCGGTAGTAGCCGAAGCCGGGCGCGTCGAGGGACCGCTGCACCAGCACGGCCAGGGGCAGCAGGAGCAGCACGACGACGGTGACCAGTACCCCGCCCAGCAGCGCCCACTGCCCGGCGCCGCGCGGCCGGCGCGCGGTCCCGGCGGCGTCCACCAGCCGCAGCGCCGTCTCCCGCCGCCGCACGGTCCAGGCGTGCAGGGCGAGGATCGCCCCCACGGCCACGAACTGGATCAGCGTCAGCACGGCCGCCGTGGACAGGTCGAAGATCTCGGACGTCTGCCGGTAGATCTCCACTTCCAGGGTGGAGAAGGTGGGCCCCCCGAGGATCTGGACGACGCCGAAGGAGGTGAAGGTGAACAGGAAGACCATGAGCGCGGCGGCGGCCACGGCGGGTGCCAGCGCCGGGAGCGTGACCTGCCGCCAGGCCTTCAGGGGTGAGGCCCCGAGCATCCGCGCGGCCTCCTCCTGCCGCGGGTCGAGCTGCGCCCAGAGCCCGCCGACGGTCCGCACGACGACCGCGTAGTTGAAGAAGACGTGCGCGAGCAGGATCGCCCACACCGTGGTGTCCAGCCGTACCCCCCACAGCTCGTCGAGCAGCCCGCCGCGCCCGACCAGCGCCAGGAACGCCGTACCGACGACGACCGTCGGCAGCACGAACGGCACGGTCACCACCGCCCGCAGCACCTGCTTGCCGGGGAAGTCGAAACGCGCGAAGACGTACGCGCCGGGCAGCGCGACCAGCAGCGTGAGCGCGGTGGAGACGAGCGCCTGCCAGGTGGTGAACCACAGGACGTGCCGGACGTCGGACTGCGCCAGCACCTCCCCGATCCGCCCGAGGTGCCAGGCCCCGTCGGCCTTCAGGCCGCGCGCGACGATCGCGGCGACCGGATAGGCGAAGAAGACCGCGAAGAACGCGACGGGCACGGCGAGCAGACCGAACCGCGCCGCCGCGCCCCGCCGCCGGACGGCTACTTCAGTACGAGTGAGGTCCACGACTTGACCCACTGGTCACGGTGGTCGGCGATCTTCGCCGGGTCCATGGTCTCGGGATCCTTCGCCTGCGGCCCGTACTTCACGAACTCGGGCGGCACCTGGGCGCCCTCGGTCACCGGGTACACGAACATGTTGAGCGGCATGTCCTGCTGGAACCGCTCGCCGATCAGGAAGTCGAGGAGCGCCTTGCCGCCCTTGGCGTTCTTCGCGTTGCTCAGCAGCCCGGCGTACTCGACCTGCCGGAAGCAGGTGCCCTCGGCGACCCCGGTGGGGGCGGCGGCGGGCTTCGGGTCGGCGTACAGCACCTCGGCGGGCGGCGAGGAGGCGTACGACACGACGAGCGGCCGGTCGCCCTTGGCCTTCTTGCCGCTGCTGGAGCCGGAGAACTCCTCGTTGTAGGCCTGCTCCCAGCCGTCGACGACCTTGACGCCGTTGGCCTTGAGCTTCTTCCAGTAGCCCTCCCAGCCGTCGTCGCCGTACTTCGCGGCGGTGCCGAGCAGGAAGCCGAGACCGGGCGAGGAGGAGGCGGCGTTCTCGGTCACGAGCAGGTTCTTGTACTGCGGCTCGACCAGGTCGTCGAAGCTGCGCGGCGGCTCGATCTTGTGGTCGGCGAAGTACTTCTTGTCGTAGTTGACGCAGATGTCGCCGGTGTCGATGGGCGTGACGCGGTGCTTGTCCTCGTCGACCCGGTACTCGGCCTTGATCCGCTCCGATCCCTTCGCCTCGTACGGCTGGAACACGCCGTTGTCGAGGGCGCGGGACAGCAGGGTGTTGTCGACGCCGAAGAAGACGTCGCCCTGCGGGTTGTCCTTGGTCAGGACGGCCTTGTTCACGGCCTGCCCGGCGTCGCCGTCCTTCAGGACCCGGACCTTGTAGCCGGACTCCTTCTCGAAGGCCGCGATGACGTCCTCGGACGCGGCCCACGAGTCGTGGCTGACGAGCGTCACGGTCTTGGAGTCGCCGGCCCCCTGGGAGCCGTCGGACGACCCGCACGCGGACAGCGTGCCGACCATGCCGAGCCCGACGGCCACCGCCGTCAGCCGCTTGATGTTGATGCTCACCGGATTCCTCCTGGGGTGACCAGGAGAAGACGCGGCCCTGCCCGGGACTTCCGGGGTCCCGGGCAGGGCGCAACAGCTCGAGTGGTGACCGATCTCCCTACCCAGAATGACCTGGGCCAGGTTCGGAGGGTCTGCGGCCGTGTGCCGCACTCTCAGCGCTGTGGCGCTCCCCTGTCGGAATATGAAGGTGTATGTACGACGGTCACACTACCGTTCGGTGGCCGCGAGCTGACCACACGCCCCGTCGATCTCCTGACCACGGGTGTCCCGGATCGTCACCGGCACACCATGCGCGGCGATGGCCTCCACGAACGCCTTCTCGTCCTCGGGCCGGGAGGCCGTCCACTTCGACCCGGGCGTCGGGTTCAGCGGGATGAGGTTGACGTGCACGGGCCTGCCCTTGAGCATCCGGCCGAGCCGGTCGCCACGCCAGGCCTGGTCGTTGATGTCGCGGATCAGGGCGTACTCGATGGACAGCCGGCGTCCGGACTTGGCGCTGTACTCGAAACCGGCGTCCAGCACCTCGCGCACCTTCCACCGCGTGTTCACGGGCACGAGGGTGTCACGCAGCTCGTCGTCGGGCGCGTGCAGCGAGATCGCCAGCCGGCACTTGAAGCCCTCGTCGGCGAACCGGTGGATGGCCGGCACGAGACCGACGGTGGACACGGTGATCCCTCGCTGGGACAGGCCGACGCCGTCGGGCTCGGGGTCGGTGAGCCGCCGGATGGCGCCGATCACCCGGTTGTAGTTGGCGAGGGGCTCGCCCATGCCCATGAACACGATGTTGCTGAGCCGCGCCGGGCCGCCGGGGACCTCCCCGTCGCGCAGGGCCCGCATCCCGTCCACGATCTGGTGGACGATCTCGGCGGTGGACAGATTGCGGTCCAGCCCCGCCTGTCCCGTCGCACAGAACGGGCAGTTCATCCCGCACCCGGCCTGCGAGCTGATGCACATGGTCACCCGGTCCGGGTAGCGCATCAGCACCGACTCGACGAGCGTCCCGTCGAACAGCCGCCACAGCGTCTTGCGGGTGGTGCCCTGGTCGGTCGACAGATGCCGCACGACGGTCATCAGCTCGGGCAGCAGCGCCTCCTGCAGCCGACCGCGGGCACCGGCCGGAATATCGGTCCACTGCTCCGGCTCGTGCGCGTACCGCGCGAAGTAGTGCTGCGAGAGCTGCTTGGCGCGAAACGGCTTCTCCCCGACAGCGGCGACAGCCTCCTTGCGCTCGGCAGGAGTGAGGTCGGCGAGATGCCGCGGCGGCTTCTTGGCTCCGCGCGGGGCGACGAAAGTGAGTTCTCCGGGCTTAGGCATGGCTCAACCAGTGTCGCAGATCGTTCACGGTGGCCCGTGCCCCGCCTGCGGCACCGGGGATGAGACCCCCTACTCGCCCGTGTGCTCCAGCCGGTCCTTGAGGAGCTGCTCGTTGCGCGGGAGTTCCTTGCGGACCTGGGGGCGGACGACGAAGGGGACGAGGACCTTGCCCATGCCGTGGCCCTCGAAGTCGACCTCGATCGTCACGTGGGAGCGGCGGCCCTCGTCGAACGGCTCGACCTCGCCGTGGACCCGTGCCCGGACGGGGCCGTCGATCCCGCGCAGGCCCCAGCTGTGCGGCGGGTCGTACTCGGTGACCTCCATGGTCATCGGCATCGTGCGGCGGCCGATGTGCCGGGTGACCCGGACCTTGGTGCCGATGCCGACGGGCCCCTCGTCGAGGCGTTCCGCGGAGACGGCGCTCAGCTGCCACTCCGGCATGCGCGGGGTGTCCATGACGTAGTCGTAGACGTCCGTGGGAGAGCGGTCGACATCGATGGATTGTCGAATGGCGGACATGATGACCCCCTTTGCGGCGTACACCTGAATCGTCCCACTCCGTGAAGCCCGCCGCCTCCTCGAGAAAGACGGCGAGCCCCCGCCGTGGTGGACGGGGGCTCGCCGGGGCGGATCCGCTCAGCCGGATCCCACGAAGAGCACGAGCAGCAGCCACACCACGGGAGCCGTGGGCAGCAGCGAGTCGAGCCGGTCCATGATGCCGCCGTGGCCCGGCAGCAGCGTGCCCATGTCCTTGATGCCGAGGTCCCGCTTGATCATGGACTCGCCGAGGTCGCCGAGCGTGGCGCTGACCGCGACCGCGAGACCCAGCAGCAGGCCCTGCCACCAGGCACCGTCATGGATCATGAACTCCAGGCACAGCGCGCCGACCACCATGGCGAAGGCGACCGCACCGAGCAGGCCCTCGCGGGTCTTGCCGGGGCTGATGCGCGGGGCGAGCTTGGTCCGGCCGAAGCGCCAGCCGACGGCGTAGGCACCGGTGTCGCTGACGACCGTCAGCAGCAGGAAGGTGAGCACCCGCTGCGGTCCGTCGTCCGCGGTCAGCATCATCGCGACGAACGTCGCCAGGAACGGCACGTAGAACGCCGCGAAGACGCCCGCCGTGACGTCCCTGAGGTAGTTCTCCGGCGGTTCCGTCATGCGCCAGACCAGCACGGCCAGCGCGGTGAGCGCCATGGCGACCCAGGCGCCCTCGGCGCCCCGGACGTACCCGGCGACGACCATCGCGGCACCGCCGAGCGCGAGCGGCACGAGCGGCGCCCGGATGCCCTTGCGCTCCTCCAGCCGCTTGGTCAGTTCCCACAGGCCCACCACGACGGCGACCGCGACGACGCCGACGAAGACGGCCTTGACGACGAACAGCGACGCGACGATCACCGCGCCGAGCCCGACCCCGACCCCTATCGCGGCACTCAGGTCGCGACCCGCGCTCTTCTTCTGCGGCTTGGGTGCCGGCTGCGAGGCGTCGGGCATGGGCTCCGGATTCGTGTCGTTCCGGACCGGAGGGCCGCTCCGCCGAGCGGCCCCTCGGTCGTCATCCTGGTTTCCGCCGTACGCGGCTACGTCGGGCACGATGGGCATGGGCCGAGTCTGAGGCGCGTCATGCGCATCGTATGCGGGACCCGCCGGGGCGGCCCCTTGGACGTGCCCCTGGCCGGGGGTGTGGACCTGCCCGTGGCCATGCGGCTGGTCGGTGGGCCCCCAGTACCCGGCCTGTGGCGGCGCCCCCCAGGAAGAGTCGTTCATCAGACCTCGAGCAGCTCCGCTTCCTTGTGCTTCAGGAGCTCGTCCACCTGTGCGACGTACTTCGCGGTGGTGTCGTCGAGCTCCTTCTCCGCACGGCGGCCCTCGTCCTCGCCGACCTCGCCGTCCTTGATCAGCTTGTCGATGGCGTCCTTGGCCTTGCGGCGCACGGAGCGGATGGAGACCTTGGCGTCCTCACCCTTGCCCTTGGCGACCTTGATGTACTCGCGGCGGCGTTCCTCGGTCAGCTCGGGGAACACCACCCGGATGATGTTGCCGTCGTTGCTCGGGTTGACGCCCAGGTCGGAGTCGCGGATGGCCTGTTCGATGTTGCGCAGCGCGCTCTTGTCGAACGGGGTCACCACGGCCATGCGCGGCTCGGGCACCGAGAACGAGGCCAGCTGGTTGATCGGGGTCGGCGCGCCGTAGTAGTCGGCCACGATCTTGTTGAACATCGCCGGGTGCGCACGGCCGGTGCGGATCGCGGCGAAGTCCTCCTTGGCGACCACGACGGCCTTCTCCATCTTCTCCTCGGCCTCGAGGAGGGTCTCTTCGATCACCACTTGCTCCTGCGTGTCTTGAGTAGGCCCGGCTGCGGTTCCATGTGGGGCGGCGGCCGGCTGCGTCGCGTCTTCTTCCTGCACGGTTCCCGACCGGCGGGACATTGTCCATCCCCCGGCCCGGCTCCGTCCCGTCCGTCCCCCGGACGGGGTTGTTCTCGGGGTGTCAGTCCCGGCTGCCGGGGTCCCCCACCAGCGTGCCGATCTTCTCACCCTTGACGGCGCGTGAGATGTTGCCCTCCGCCAGCAGCTCGAAGACCACGATCGGGAGCTTGTTGTCGCGGCACAGCGTCACGGCCGTGGCGTCGGCGACCTTCAGGTCGCGGGTGATGACCTCGCCGTAGCCGAGGTGGTCGAACTTCACGGCGTCCGGGTTGGTCTTCGGGTCGGAGTCGTAGACCCCGTCCACGCCGTTCTTGCCCATCAGCAGCGCCTCGGCGTCGATCTCCAGGGCGCGCTGGGCGGCGGTGGTGTCGGTGGAGAAGTACGGCATGCCCATACCGGCGCCGAAGATCACCACGCGGCCCTTCTCCAGGTGCCGTACGGCGCGCAGCGGGATGTAGGGCTCGGCGACCTGGCCCATGGTGATGGCGGTCTGCACGCGGCAGTCCACGCCGACCTTCTCCAGGAAGTCCTGGAGGGCGAGGCAGTTCATGACCGTGCCGAGCATGCCCATGTAGTCGGAGCGGGCCCGGTCCATGCCGCGCTGCTGGAGCTCGGCGCCACGGAAGAAGTTGCCGCCGCCGATGACGACCGCGATCTGCGCGCCGTCGCGCACGACGGCCGCGATCTCGCGGGCGATCTTGTGCACCACGTCGGGGTCGACGCCCAGGCCCCCACCGCCGGAGAAGGCCTCTCCGGACAGCTTCAGCAGAAACCGGCCGCGTACTTTGCCGTCGTCGCTCTTCTGGGCCTTGGTGGTCATGGGGGATCCCGCCTCTTTCACGTGGTGCACATACGAGGAAGGCCATTGCCGGTGGGGCGTGTTTCACATCCCATACGGCAATGGCCTCCTCGTCAGATCTGCTGTCGTCCGTCACCCCTGTGACGGCGTACGCGGACGACTGCTGTCGACCCTATCGGGGTCGCGCGTCGATCGCGGTACGGACTCAGATGCCGACCTTGATGCGCGTGAAGCGCTTCAGGGTGACACCGGCCTCGTCCAGGATCTTCTGGACGGACTTCTTGTTGTCGAGCGCGTACGGCTGGCCGAGCAGCGTGGCGTCCTTGAAGAAGCCGTTGAGGCGACCCTCGACGATCTTCGGCAGGGCGGCCTCGGGCTTGCCCTCGGCGCGGGTGGTCTCCTCGGCGACGCGGCGCTCGGACTCGACGACCTCGGCCGGCACGTCCTCCTTGGAGAGGTACTTCGGCGCGAAGGCGGCGATGTGCTGGGCGACGCCCTTGGCGATCTCCGCGTTCGGCTTGTCCAGCTCGACGAGGACACCGATCTGCGGGGGCAGGTCGGGCATCGTGCGGTGCATGTACGCGGTGACGTAGCCGTCGGCGAACTGCGCGAAGCGGTCCAGGACGATCTTCTCGCCCAGGTTGGCGTTGGCCTCGTCCACGAACGCCTGGACGGTCTTGCCGGCCTCGATCTCGGAGGCGAGCAGGGCCTCCAGGTCGGCCGGGGAGGTCTTGGCGACGTGCTGCGCGATCTGGTTGGCGACGGCCTGGAACTTCTCGCCCTTGGCGACGAAGTCGGTCTCGCACTTCAGCTCGACGATGACGCCGGAGGAGTTGTCGTCGGCGATGACGGAGACCACGGCGCCGTTCTCGGCGGAGCGGCCCTCGCGCTTGGCGACGCCCTTCTGGCCCTTGATGCGGAGCGCCTCGACGGCCTTCTCGACGTTGCCCTCGGCCTCGTCCAGCGCCTTCTTGCAGTCCATCATGCCGGCGCCCGTGAGCTCGCGGAGCTTCTTGACGTCGGCGGCGGTGTAGTTCGCCATGAGTCTGTGAATCTTTCTCGAAGTCTGGAAGATCGAAGATCTGCGGATGCGCCCATGGAGCCGGGGGGCGCTGTCCTTCCGCTGACCTACGGGTGAACGGCGGGAGCGGACTTCATGTCAGCGCTCCCGCCGTCACCTCGGACGCTGACGGGTCAGGCCTGCTCGGCCTCGGCCGGCTTCTCGCCCTCGGCCGGCTTCTCGGCCTCGGCGGCCGGAGCAGCCTCGGCGGCCGGGGCGGCCTCAGCGGCGGGGGCGGCCTCGTCGGCCTTCTTCTCGCCCTCGAGCAGGTCGCGCTCCCACTCGGCGAGCGGCTCGCCGGCGGCCTTCTCGCCCTTGCCCTCGGTGGCGACACCGCTGCGGGCGATGAGGCCCTCGGCGACGGCGTCGGCGATGACGCGGGTGAGCAGGGTGACGGAGCGGATCGCGTCGTCGTTGCCCGGGATCTTGTAGTCGACCTCGTCGGGGTCGCAGTTGGTGTCGAGGATCGCGACGACCGGAATGTTCAGCTTCCGGGCCTCACCAACGGCGATGTGCTCCTTCTTGGTGTCCACGATCCAGACGGCGCTGGGCACCTTCTGCATCTCGCGGATACCGCCGAGGGTCTTCTCCAGCTTGGCCTTCTCGCGCGAGAGCACGAGAAGCTCCTTCTTGGTCAGACCGGACGCGGCGACGTCCTCGAAGTCGATCTGCTCGAGCTCCTTGAGGCGCTGCAGACGCTTGTAGACGGTCGAGAAGTTGGTGAGCATGCCGCCCAGCCAGCGCTGGTTGACGTAGGGCATGCCGACGCGGGTGGCCTGCTCGGCGATGGCCTCCTGCGCCTGCTTCTTGGTGCCGACGAACATGACCGTGCCGCCGTGGGCGACGGTCTCCTTGACGAACTCGTAGGCGCGGTCGATGTACGACAGCGACTGGAGCAGGTCGATGATGTAGATGCCGTTGCGCTCGGTGAAGATGAAGCGCTTCATCTTCGGGTTCCAGCGACGGGTCTGGTGACCGAAGTGGACGCCGCTCTCCAGCAGCTCCCGCATCGTGACGACGGCCATGGCCGTTTCTCCTTGAATTTCTCGGTTGTGCCGCGGATGCCGGACGGCTTCCGCGCCTGACGCCCACTGCGCGCCGTGCCACGAGGGACCGAGGGGCGCTGATACGGCCCGTTGCCGGGCTGCATATCGGGGCGTGCGAAGTCGACCCGGTGGCCCGGGTCGCCACCAGAAGTGTACGGGACCCGCGGGGCACCGGGTGACGCCGTTGTCCACAACCGGGTGGTGGTCCACAGACCCGGGCGGTGACCGGGGGTGCTCCGGGACGCTTTCCGCATGCGAGCGAAGCGATGTGTGCGTGCGTGTACGCGGCTGGTCCTGCTGCTGGTGTTCACGGTGACGGCCCTGCTGTCCCCGCCCGCGAGCCTGTCCCTGACCGGCACGGACGCGCCGGTGCCGGCCCTCGGCCGCACCTGGCCGGTGGGCTTGCGCCCTCCGGTCCTGCGCGGCTGGGAGCCCCCGGCGACGGTGTACGGCCCGGGCCACCGGGGCGTCGACCTGGCGGCGGAGCCCGGAGCGCCGGTGCGGGCGGTGGCGGCGGGCCGGGTGTCCTTCGCGGGCCGGGTGGCCGGAAAGGGGGTCGTGTCCGTGGACCTCACGGGGACCGGTGATCCCGCGCTCCGCACGACCTACGAGCCCGTGACGGCGTCCGTCGAGGAGGGCGAGGAGGTGGAGCCGGGCGAGGTGATCGGCACGGTGGCGGCGACCGGCTCGCACTGCACGGCTCCGTGCGTGCACTGGGGTCTGCGCCGGGGCGGGACGTACCTGAACCCACTGTCGCTGCTGCCCCCGTGGCTCCTGAACGGGGGCCCGTCGAGGCTGCTGCCGGTCCTCACCTAGAGCCACCGGCGGTCGTTCCGCTCGGACGCCACGGGTGGGCCGCACCCTGCGGCGCCATGCCACGCCACGCACCCGCCCGGCCCCGGCCCGCGGGGCCGCACCCCGCGGCGCCGCGCCGCGCGCCCGCCGGCCCCGCCCGTTCCCGACCCCAGCCCGCCGAAGCTCAGCCCGAGCCCACCGAAGCTCAGCCCGACGAAGCTCAGCTCGAGCCCGCCGAAGCTCAGCCCCAACCGCCGAGGCTCAGCCCCGCACACCCCGCAGAGCCATGGAGACAGCCGCCTCGGTCACAGTCCCGGGCTCCTCCGCGGCCCCCAGCTCGATCCGCCGTACGGCCGCGTCCACGACCCCCTGCACCAACATCGCCGCGAGCCGGGGCTGCTCATGCCCCATCTCGGCGAGCGCCTCGACGATCATCGCGACGAGCCCGCCGTGCGCCGCCCGGATCTTCTCCCGGGCACCCGCGTCCAGCTCGCTCGCGGAGATCGCCACCACGGCCCGGTGCCGCCGGTCACCGACCAGCTCCAGCTGCTGCCGCACATACGCCTCGACCTTGGCCTCGGGCGTCCGCGCCCGCTCCATCGCCGCCGACACCTCCGCCGCCCAGACGGGGAAGTCGACCTCGCACAGCTCCTCGACCACGGCCGCCCGTGACCGGAAGTACTCGTAGACGGACGAGCGCGCCAGGCCCGTCCGCTCGGCGAGGGCCGGGAAGGTCAGCGCCTCCGTACCGCCCTCGGACAACAAGGAACGAGCCGCGTCCAGCAGGGCGGCTCGCTGCATCGACCGGTGCTCGGCCACGGAGGCCGCTCGAATCCTTGGCACGTCAACACTCTACGGACGCGCCGGGCCGGACGGGAGTGGCTCCCGCCGGGCCGACGCCATCCGGCCAGGTCAGCGGCCGAAGCTCGCCAGTTTCGCCCTGAGCTGGAGCACGGACTTGGTGTGGATCTGGCTGACCCGGCTCTCGGTCACGCCCAGCACGTTGCCGATCTCGGCCAGCGTGAGGCCCTCGTAGTAGTACAGCGTGACCACGGTCTTCTCCCGCTCGGGCAGCGTGTTGATGGCCCGGGCGAGGAACCTCCGCAGCTCGCGGTCCTCGGCGACCTCCACCGGGTTGTCGGCGGCGGTGTCCTCCAGCGTGTCCATGACGCTCAGCCCGTCGCCGCCCTCACCGCCCACGTGCAGCAGCTCCTCCAGGGCCACCACGTTGGCCAGCGACAACTGGCTGAACACCGCGTGGAGTTCCTCGACCGCGATGCCCATCTCGGAGGCCACCTCGCCCTCCGTCGGCGTGCGCCGCAGCCGCGCCTCCAGCGTGGCGTACGCCCGCTCCACGTTGCGCGCCTTCTGCCGCACCGAGCGCGGGATCCAGTCCAGCGCCCGCAGCTCGTCGATCATGGCGCCGCGGATCCGGGTGATCGCGTACGTCTCGAACTTGATCTCCCGGTCGATGTCGAACTTCTCGATCGCGTCGATCAGCCCGAACACCCCGGACGAGACGAAGTCCGCCTGCTCGACGTTGGACGGCAGGCCCACGCTGACCCGTCCCGCGACGTACTTCACCAGCGGCGAGTAGTGCAGGATCAGCTGCTCCCGCAGCCGCTCGTCCCCCGTCGCCTTGTACGACCGCCACAGCTCGTCGAGCGTCGAGGGAGCGGGCGGCCGCACGCTGCCACCGTCACGGGCGGCTGGGGGGATCGCCGCCCGGTCGGACCCGGAGGTGTGCTGGGGCATTCGTCGCCTTGTGCCGTTCTGCTGCGAAGTGGTGCTGCTGGGGTGAGCTGTCTGTCTGATGTCGAGTTGCCTGTCCGTGTCGGGATCCTCGTGAGCGTAGCGTGACTGCGGTGTCGCGGTGCGCGAAGGGCGGTGGTCGAAGGGGGCGCAGATACGTTCCGGAAGGCGTCCCGCCGAAGCGGCACGCTCGCCCGGCGTGCTCCCCGGAGACCCCCAACTGGGCGCATTTCCAAGGGGTGTCGGGGTTCCCCCGGACGGCCGAACACGGGTGGTCCTCACGGCTCGGGACCCCCGCGGACCGACATCACCGCCTGGCGTGTCAACTTCCAGCCGTCGCCGTGTCGTTCGACGTAACCGAGTGCTCGGAGTTCGTACAGTCTCGCGATCGCGTCGTCCGGTGCGGTCTGCGCGCGGCGCGCGATCTCGTCCGGCCGGGCGGCCCGGCGTCCCGGCAGCGCGGCGAGCACCTGCCGGGCGGCCGGCTCCAGCAGGTCCCGGGGCAGGACGGGGCCGCGCCGGTCGGGGGCCAGCTGCCCGATGTCGCCGACCAGCTCGACGACGTCGGCGGCGTCGGTGACCAGGGCCGCTTCCGCGCGCAGCAGTTCATGCACCCCGGCGGAGAGCGCGCTGGTGGCGGGGCCGGGCACGCCCATGGTGTACCGGCCCAGGCGCTGGGCCGCCCGGGCCGTGACCAGGGAGCCGCTGCGGTGGGCGGCCTCGACGACCACGGTCCCGCGGGTGAGGGCCGCGATCACCCGGTTCCGCAGGATGAACCGGCTCGGTGTCGGGTGATCCCCGGGCGGCAACTCGCCGATGACCAGACCCTGTTCGGCGATCCTGCCGATCAGCTGGGTGTGTCCGCGCGGGTAGGGCCGGTCGACGCCGCAGGCGAGGACGGCGACGGTGGCGCCGCCCGCGCCGAGGGCTCCGCGGTGGGCGGCGCCGTCGACGCCGTAGGCGCCGCCGGACACCACGACCCAGCCCTGCTCGGCGAGGCCGGCGGCGAGGGTGGCCGCCATGTGTGCCCCGTACTCGGTGCAGGCCCGGGCGCCGACGACGGCGACGGACCTCAGGGCCCACATGCGCAGGCTGGGCCGCCCTCGCACCCAGAGGCCCAGGGGCCGGGCGTCCCCGAGATCGTCGAGCTGCCCCGGCCACTCGGGGTCCCCGGGGCACACGAACCGCACCCCGGCGTCCCGGGCGACCTCCAGATCCCGCCGCGGCCGGGCGATCGCGGCCCTGGCCAGCAGCCCGGCCCACCGCTTCGCGCTCACGCCGGGCAGGGGCACCCCGCCCTCCACCAGCCGCCGCACCACTCCCCCGACCCCGAACTCCCGCACCCACCGCCCACCGGCTTCGTCCCCGGGCTCGATGACCCGGGTGAGGAAGACGCGGGCGAGCAGTTCGTCGTCCGGGTCGTCGAGGATGCTCATGTCAGTGCCCCGATGGCCATGGGCACGCCCCTCGGCACTCCGGTGCGCAGCTGGAGCGCGAGGGCGACGTCCGTGGCGTCGGGCCGGTCGTGACCGAGGAGATCGGCCACGGTCCAGGCCACGCGCAGGACGCGATCGAGTCCGCGGGCGGTCAGGACGCCCCGCTCCAGGTTCCGCTCGGCCTCGTCCATCGCGCCGGGGGCGGCGTACCAGCGGCTGCGCAGCTCGCGGCCGGGCACCTCGCTGTTCGTCCGCCAGGGAGTGCCCGCCAGGCGCTCCGCGGCCCGTTCCCGGGCTGCCCGGACCCGGTCGGCGACCGTCGCGGTGGACTCGCCCCGGGCGCCGGAGGCGGTCAGCTGGGTGCGGGTGACGCGGTCCACCTCGACGCGCAGGTCGACGCGGTCGAGCAGCGGCCCGGAGAGCCGGGCCTGGTACCGGCGGATCGCCGAGGGCGGGCACTCGCACAGGTCGTCCCGCTGGGAGAACCGGCCGCACGGGCAGGGGTTGGCCGCGAGCACCATCAGGAACTTCGCCGGGAAGCGCACCACCCCGGCGCTGCGCGCGATCACGACGTGCCCCGCCTCCAGCGGCTGGCGCAGCGCGTCCAGGGCCTGGCTGTTGAACTCCGGCGTCTCGTCCAGGAACAGCACCCCGCGATGGGACAGCGACACGGCGCCGGGCCGCGCGATGCCCGGGCCGCCGCCGACGAGTGCCTGCATCGTGGCCGAGTGGTGCGGGGCGCAGTACGGGGCGACGTCGATCAGCGGCTTGCCGGGAGGCAGCAGGCCCGCCACCGAGTGGACCGCGGTGACCTCCAGCGACTCCTGCCGGACGAGCCGGGGCAGGATGGTGGGCAGCCGCTCGGCGAGCATCGTCTTGCCGGCTCCGGGCGGCCCCTCCAGGAAGAGGTGGTGCCCGCCCGCCGCGGCCACCTCCACCGCCGTGCGCGCCGACGTCTGCCCGACGACGTCCGCCAGGTCGTGGCCGTGGTCGTGCTGGGCGGCGCCGACGCTGTGCATGCCGGTGGCCGCGCCCGTGCCCGGCACGCGCAGGCCGGCGAGGAGCGGATCCGGCCGTCCCAGTTCGTCCTGTTCCTCGTCGGGCACGGGTTCGTCGGCCAGGACGGCGATCAACTGCCGCAGGCTGCGGACGCCCAGGACGGACACCCCGGGCACGAGGGACGCCTCGGCGGCGGCACACTCGGGCACCACCACCTGCTCATATCCCGCGTCCGCCGCCGCCAGCACCGCCGGCAGCACCCCCCGTACCGGCCGCACCCGCCCGTCCAGCCCCAGCTCCCCGATCATCACGATGTCGGCGAGGACCCGCGGGTCGATGCGTTCCGCCGCGCCGAGGACCGCCGCCGCGACGGCCAGGTCGAAGCCGCTGCCGGACTTCGGGACGGAGGCCGGGCTCAGGCCCACCGTGAGTTTCTTCTGCGGCCAGGCCGCGCCCGAGTTGACGACCGCGGCGCGCACCCGGTCCCGGCTCTCCGTGAGGCTCTTGTCGGGCAGCCCCACCAGCGTGAACGCCGCCACACCCGGTTCCAGGTCGGCCTGGACCTCGACGACCACGCCCTCGACGCCCACCAGCGCCACCGAACACGTACGGGCGAATGCCATCAGGCCGCCCCCCGCACGTGCTCGACCACGGCCGCACCGCGGGCGGGCAGCAGCACCCCGACGACGTCGATGCGGACCCCGCCGGGCGGTGCGCCCCCGTGTGTCTGGATCCATCGCTCGGCGAGGTCCCGCAGCCGGTCCGCCTTCTGCGGGGTCACGGCCGCCATCGGATGCTCGAAGGGGCCTTCCCTGCGGGTCTTCACCTCGCAGACGACCAGGACGTCCCCGTCCCGGGCCACGATGTCGATCTCGCCGTTGCGGCCCGAGCGCCAGTTGCGCTCCAGGACCGTCAGGCCCGCCTCGGCCAGCCGCCTGGCCGCCAGACTCTCTCCGTACCTGCCCATCGCACTGCGTGCGTTCATGCCGGCACCACCTCCGGCGCCAACGATCACGCAGCCGCGACCAAGAAGTGGATCTTGGTGGACGGCTCAGCCGTTGTGGACAACCCGGTCACCCGCCGGGGTGAACCTCACCCGTTCGGCAGCTCCAGATCGCTTCACCCGCTCGGCAGCTCCAGATCGCTCTTGTTCAGCTCCTCGATGTTCACGTCCTTGAACGTGAGCACTCGGACCTGCTTCACGAACCGCGCCGGCCGATACATGTCCCACACCCAGGCGTCCGCCATGGACACCTCGAAGAACACCTCGCCCTGGACCGAGTGCACCTGCATCTCGTAGTCGTTGGTCAGGTAGAAGCGCCGCTCGGTCTCGATCACGTATTTGAACAGACCGACGACATCGCGGTACTCCCGGTAGAGCTTCAGCTCCATCTCGGTCTCGTACTTCTCGAGGTCCTCGGCGCTCATGGCATGTTCCCCTTCAGCCGTGCGATCCCACCATTGTGCGCCAGTCCCGTGAGCCCCTAGACGATTTCCGGGTCAAGGATCACGGGCCTGGCCGGGGGACCTTCGTCGAGCAGCGTGCGCAGCAGCCCGGCGAGTCTGGTCGGATACACCGTCTCATGTGCCCGGGTCAGTTCCGGACACGTCCACCAGCGCGCTCCGGCGACACTGCGCCGTTCCAGCTCGGTCAGCCCGGCGGCGGCGATCGCCGTACGGTCCGTACGAGCCAGGAAGTACCACTCGTCCTGGTCCCAGCGGCGGCCCGCGAACGGGAACGAGCACATCCGCCGCCACAGCACCGGGCCGAGCTCGACCTCGGTGATGCCCGTCTCCTCGGCGAGTTCCCGCAGGGCGGCCTGTTCACGGGTCTCGTCGCCCTCCAGGCCGCCGCCGGGGGTGAACCACCAGTCGTCGGCCGGATCGTCCGGCTCGTGCCCGTGCAGCAGCAGGATGCGGTCCTGCGGGTCGAGCAGCACGACCCGGGCGACCTTGCGCAGTCCGCTCCCGTGGCCGTCCTGGCCCGCGCTCACGGCCTCAGCGGGCACCTGCGGGCTCCGCGCTCGCCCGCCGGGCCCGGGCCGCGTCCGCGCGCTTGGCGATCGGGCCGTAGGCGCCACCGCCCAGGACGAGCACGGCGCCGGCGATCACCAGGGCGGTGATGGTGCGCAGCGGTCCGGGCGAGGAGAGGGCGCCGAGCGGTTCGAAGCCGGTGGGGCGCCCCAGCATGCCCTTCATGGGCCACACGACGGCGTCCACGCGCGCGTCCACGGCGGAGCGGGCCACGGTGCCGCTGGCGGCATCGGTCAGGTGCGCGGTGGAGTCGACGGAGTTGCCGCGCTCGTCACCGAGCAGGAACAGCCGGCCCTTGGGGACGGTCACGGTCGGGAAATTGCCCATCTCGGCCGGTGTGCCCTTGGGCAGGTACGTTTCGTCGATCTCCTTGCCGTTGACCTTGAGCTTGCCGTCCTGGCAGCAGGAGACCGTGTCACCGCCGATGGCGACCACGCGCTTGACCATGGGCGCGTTGGCCCACGTCGCGTCCTTGAAGACGACGACGTCACCGCGGCGCACGTCGGCGCCGTCGACCCGCTGCGCCAGGATCCGGTCGCCCGCGTCGATCGTCGGCGTCATCGAGCTGGTGGGCACGGTGTACGGCCGGTAGACCACCGCTCCCCAGGCGAAACCGCCGAGGAACAGCACGAGGCCCAGTGCGACGGCCAGCCCGGACAAACGCTGTCCGGTCCGGCTGCCCACCGGGCCCGTGCCTGTGCCACCGCCGCGCGGGGCCGTGTGCGTCATGCTCTCGCCACCCATGGGTCCGCACCCTACCCGGGGGTACCGGCCGGGGTCAGCCCATGGTCGGGATCACTGCTTCCGGCGACGCCAGAGCACCACCGGCACCACGCCGAGGAGTGCGATCCCCTGCGGTGCCACCGGCAGACCCGCCGCGTTCGGCTGAGCGTTCAAGCCGGACTGGTCGAAGGTGTCCGGCACCGGCAGGGTGTCCCAGCGGTTGATCGGCCAGGCGATGACGATGGCCCGTCCGACGACGTCCTTCACCGGGACCATGCCGTGGTGCTTGTCGGACTGGTTGTAACGCGAGTCCCGCGAGTTCTGCCGGTGGTCGCCCATGACCCAGATGTAGCCCTCGGGGACCTTCACCTTGAACTGGCCGCCCTGGTCGTCGACGCTGCACGGCGTGTTGCCGGCGTAGACGTACGACCGCTCGTCCAGCGCCTTGCCGTTGACCGTGAGCGGGCCAGTGCCCTTGCACTCGATGGTGTCGCCGCCGACGCCGATGACACGCTTGATGAGGTCCTTCTCCTCCGCGGACGGCATGAGGCCGATCCAGCTGAGGAACGTCTGCAGGGCGTTCGGATCCGTCGTCGGCTCGCCCGCCAGCCAGTTGTCGGGGTCGTGGAAGACGACGACCTCGCCGCGCTCGGGCTCGGAGCCGAACCAGGGGGTCAGCTTGTCGACCAGGACGCGGTCGCCCTGCTGGAGGGTGTTCTGCATCGAGTCGGAGGGGATGGAGAACGCCTGCACCAGGAAGGTCTTGATCAGCAGCGCCAGCACCAGCGCGATACCGATCAGGATGGGCAGCTCCTTCCAGAAGGAGCGCGGTTTCTTCGGCGTCCGGGCCGTACCGCCCGGCCCCTGGCCCTCGGCTGTCGTGTGCTCGCCTGTCACCCTGTCATCCTCGGCTGCCCCGGAGTCATTCCCGGAGGTCACGGCGCTGTCCGCGGCCGGGACGGCGGATTCCGCGGGGCGTCCGCGGTGCTCCTCGCCGTCGTGTCCGGACCGTGCGCCAACCGCCACATCCCCCACGCCAACTCCTCACTCTGTGCCGCCGCCTGCCCCATACACGACGCAGGCCCACCACTCCCATAACGAGCGGGAGTTCCGCAGGGGTCGGGAGCTGGATCGTTCCGTTCGATTCCTCGGAGGCAACCCTATGCGACGGCGGAGGGGCAGCGGTCGACCCGGTGGCCGAGTCGGACACCGAGGCGTACGTGTTCGGTTCCTCGAGCATGTTCCAGTGGCCGAGGGGCCAGGCGATGACCATGGCGCGGCCCACGACCTCCTCCTCGGAGACCGTGCCGCCGTAGTCGGTGTCCTGGTGGGCGCGCGAGTCCGCGGAGTTGTTCCGGTGGTCGCCCATGACCCACAGCCGCCCCTGGGGCACCGTGATGTCGAACGGCGTGTCGGACGGGGCGATGCCGGGGTACAGGTAGTCCTCGTTCAGCGGGATGCCGTTGACGGTCACGCGCCCTTGCGCGTCGCAGCACTTGACGCGGTCTCCGCCGACGCCGACGACCCGCTTGATGAGGTCCTTCTCGTTCTCGGACGGCAGCAGACCGATGAAGGTGAGCCCTTCCTTGATCTGCTTGATGACGACGGGGTCGTCCTTCTGCGTGGTGGGCTGCTCGTCCTGGAGCCAGCCGCCGGGGTCCTTGAACACGACGACGTCCCCGCGCTGCGGCTTCGAGCCGAACCACGGGGTGAGTTTGTCGACCAGGACGCGGTCGCCGATCTGGATCGTCTGCTCCATGGAGCCGGACGGGATGACGAAGGCCTGGACGAGGAAGGTCTTGAGGACGAGGGCTATGAGGACGGCGACGCCGACGAGGAGGGGTATCTCCTTGACGGCACCGCGCCTGCGGCGCCGCTTGACCTTCTTCTGGAGCTTGCGCCGCTCGGCGCGCGTACGGCCGCCGGACGGGCTGGCGGCGCGCCGGGCGCCGGTGGGCAGCAGGTTGTCCGCCGGGCCGGCGGGGACGCCGCGCGGTTTGCCGCGGTTACCCATGGGCGCCCGCCCTTTCGGCGGCGGGCACCCGCGCAGAGGCGGCGGCCGGCACGCGCGCGTAGGCGTCGGGGCGCTGCAGCCGGGTGGCGTGGCCGAAGGGCCAGACGATCCAGTCGGCGCGGCCGATGACGTCGCCGACCGGGATCATGCCGCCGCCCGGTGAGCCGAGGTGGTTCCGGGAGTCGCTGGAGAGGCTGCGGTGGTCGCCGAGGACGAACAGGGTGCCGTCGGGCACGACGACGTCGAAGGGCACCGTGGACGGGCTGTCGCCGGGGTACAGGAAGCCCGACTCGTCGACCGGCCGGCCGTTCACCCGGATCCTCCCCTCCTTGTCGCAGCACACCACGTGGTCTCCCCCCACGCCTACAACGCGCTTGACGTAGTCCGCGTGCCCGAAGTAGCCGGTCCCGTCGAACACGACGATGTCTCCCCGCTGCGGCTCGGCACCGAAACGGTACGCCAACTTATTTACGAGAACCCGGTCCCCGATCCTCAATGCCTGCTCCATGGATCCGCTGGGGATCTGGAACGGGCGCATCACGAACGTGCTGAGGAGCAGGAGGAAGAGCAGGCAGGTCAGCAGGGTGAGAGTGATCCGGCCGCCGGGGACCCATGCGCTGACACGCGACACCAACGCGAAACGCGACCGGCCCTCCGGCTCTCCGGGGTCCGAGGTCTGCTCGGAGCCGGAAGGGCGGGAGGAGCGGTCGCGCTCCGTCGGCTGTGCTTCGGTGTCCATCGGAGCCAGATGCTATCCGGCCCCGGTGTGAACCCCGGAGGGCGCTCAGTTCTCGCGCTTCTCCTTGATCTTCGCGGCCTTGCCGCGGAGCTCGCGCAGGTAGTACAGCTTGGCGCGGCGGACGTCACCCTTGGTGACGAGCTCGATCTTCTCGACGATCGGGGTGTGCACCGGGAAGGTGCGCTCGACGCCGACGGAGAAGGAGACCTTGCGGACCGTGAAGGTCTCGCGCACGCCGGAGCCCTGGCGGCGGATCACGACGCCCTTGAACTGCTGCACACGGGAGCGGTTGCCCTCGATGACGCGGACGTGCACGTTGACCGTGTCGCCCGGGCGGAAGGCGGGGACGTCGCTGCGCAGCGAAGCGGAGTCGACGGTGTCGAGCAGGTGAGACATTTCGTCTGCTTTCCTCGCTGATGCCACAGGTCATCAACGGAAACTAGGTGTTTCGGATTCAGGGTCGTGCGGGTCGGGGCGGGCGTCGTCTCCCCCTGTGGCAGGGGCGCACGCCGGACGGACGCACAACAGCTGGCTATTCTTCCACGCCGTCGGTCCTGCGCCAAAATCGGCCGTACGGCTCCCCCGCCGGGTCGGGTGCCCAGCCCAGGATGGAGAGCATCTCGCGGTCCTTCTTGTCGAAGGCCTTGGGGTCGCACCGCTCGATCAGGTCGGGCCGGTGGGCGGTCGTGCGCTTCAGCGCCTCGTCGCGGCGCCAGCGGGCGATCTTCCCGTGGTGGCCGCTGAGCAGCACGTCGGGGATGTCCCGGCCGCGCCACTCGGGCGGCTTGGTGTAGACGGGACCCTCCAGCAGGCTCGCCATGGCGCCGGGCGCGAAGGAGTCGTCTCGGTGCGACTCGGCATTGCCCAGGACGCCGGGCAGCAGCCGCGCCACGGCCTCCGTGACGACGAGGACGGCCGCCTCGCCCCCGGCCAGGACGTAGTCGCCGATGGAGACCTCGTAGACCGGCATGCGCGTCGCGTACTCGTCGACGACGCGCCGGTCGATGCCCTCGTAGCGGGCCGGCGTGAAGATCAACCAGGGGCGCTCGGAGAGGTGGACGGCGAGTTCCTGGGTGAAGGGGCGGCCGCTCGGGGTGGGCACGATGAGGGCGGGCTCGCCCGAGCCGGTCTCGTAGCCGTCGGCCAGGACGGAGTCCAGCGCCTCTCCCCAGGGCTCGGTCTTCATGACCATGCCGGGGCCGCCGCCGTAGGGGGTGTCGTCGACGGTGTGGTGACGGTCGTACGTCCAGGACCGCAGGTCGTGCACGTGCACGTTCAGCTGTCCACGCGCGCGTGCCTTGCCCACGAGGGAGACGTTCAGCGGTTCCAGGTACTCGGGGAAGATCGTGACGACGTCGAGGCGCATTACGACTCTTCCCGGCTGGACGCGATCTCGGCGCGGTCGTCGATCAGGCCGGGAGGCGGGGTGATGACGGCCTTCTGCTCCTCCAGGTCGATCTCGGTGACGATCTCCTCGACGAAGGGGATCAGCACCTCGCTGCCGTCGGGGCGCTCCACGATGAACAGGTCCTGGGTGGGCAGGTGCGAGATCTCGGTGATCCGCCCGACCTCGGTGCCGTCCGCGGTGACCACGTCGAGATCGATGAGCTGGTGGTCGTAGTACTCGTCCTCGCCCTCGGGCAGTTCCTCCGGGTCGACCTCGGCGATCAGGAGGGTGTTGCGCAGGGCCTCGGCGCCGGTGCGGTCGCTGACGCCCTCGAAGCGCAGCAGAAGACGGCCGCTGTGGACGCGGCCCGTCTCGATGGTGAGCGGTCCCGCGGCGGCGGGATCGGTGGCGAGTACGGCACCGGGGGCGAGCCTCAGTTCCGGCTCGTCCGTACGGACCTCGACGGTGACCTCGCCCTTGATGCCATGGGCACGGCCGATCCGTGCGACTACCAGCTGCACGTGTCCAATCTCCTGTCATACGACTGCGGGCCGGGGACGGCCCAGTGGCCCTCCCCGGCCCGAGCCGGTTGCGCGATAAGCGTCAGCGGACGTGGTCGACGTCGACGAGGTCGACGCGGACTCCGCGACCGCCGATGGCGCCCACGACGGTGCGCAGGGCGCGTGCGGTGCGGCCGTTGCGGCCGATCACCTTGCCGAGGTCGTCCGGGTGGACCCGGACCTCGAGCACTCGCCCGCGACGCAGGTTGCGCGAGGCGACCTGCACATCGTCAGGGTTGTCGACGATGCCCTTCACGAGGTGCTCGAGAGCCTCCTCGAGCATGCTCAGGCCTCGGTCGACGCGGACTCAGCGGCGGCCTCGTCCTTCTTCTCAGCCTTCTTCTTCTGGGTGATGGCCTCACCCTTGCCCTCGTCGTCACCGCCGAGAGCCTCGAACGACGGGCGCGCGGCCTTCTCGGGCTGCGTCAGGAGCGGGGCCGGAGCGGGCTCGCCCTTGAACTTCTGCCAGTCGCCGGTCTTCTTGAGGATGGCGAGCACGGGCTCGGTCGGCTGGGCGCCGACACCGAGCCAGTACGCCACACGCTCGGCGTCGACCTCGATCACCGACGGGTTGTACGTCGGGTGGTACTTGCCGATCTCCTCGATCGCACGGCCGTCACGACGGGTACGGGAGTCGGCGACGACGATGCGGTAGTGAGGCGAACGGATCTTGCCCAGACGCTTCAGCTTGATCTTGACTGCCACGGGAGTGGGTTCTCCTGGATTTGACGTGGTTGGGCACGGCGAGAAGGCCGCGTGGGGTTGCGGTACCCGAGTGCCCGATGGACGCGTCAGCCGGAGGAGAGAGGGGTCCTGTGCGGCTGTCGAGTACAGCTAGCCATTGTGCCACACCCCGAGGGTCGCTCCGGCCGGGGGTGCGCCGCGTGCGCGCAGGCCGGAGCGGCACCCGGCGTGGAGGTGAGATACGTCGGGTGCCGCACCGTCCGGCGTCCGTCTCGACCGGCAGCCACGAGATGCCGGTGGGGGACGTCAGCCGGCCACCGCTCCCGCGCCCACGACCTCCGGGATCCGGAACGGCTTGCCGCAGCCGCCGCAGACGATGGGGGCCTGGGCGAGGACCGACGGCACCACGCGGACGTTGCGGCCGCAGTCGCAGACCGCCTTGACGCGGACGCCGCCGCCGGAGGAGCCGTGCCGGGCGGCGGGGCCCCGGAAGGTGCGGGAGGTGTCGGAGGAGGTGGCCGCGGTGTGGGCCTTCAGGGCGCGCTGGAGGCGCTCCATCGTCGGGCGGTAGCGGCGCTTCGCCTCGGGGGTGAGCGTGACCAGGGAGAAGCCGCTGCTCGGGTGCGGTTCCTCGGGGTGGTCCAGGCCCAGCTCCTCGGCGATCGCGAGGAATCTGCGGTTGTGGTAGCGGCCGGCACGGGAGGTGTCGCGGACGCCGCGCGCGGCGGCGATGCCATGGACTGCCTCATGGAGCAGTCGCTCGAAGGAGAGCTCGTGACCGCACGCGGACGACGACTCCCCGATCAGGGACTCTGGCGCGGCAAGGTCGGGCAGCTCGGGGTGGTACCGCTGAATGTCGGCCCACGCCTGTGCCAGCTCTGCGGCGAGAACAGGTGGTGTCTGTGTCGTGCTCACGTAATGACAACGAGCCGGGGTGCCCCAGTGTTCCGATTCCGGGCCATCCCAAATAATTTGCACGTACCCGTCAGTTGCCTCTGATGCGTCCTGACGAGGGCGCCTGCGCTGATCTGGGGAGAAGCCTCACAGCTCACCACAAGGTGGTGCGTAGCCCCGCGTACGCCCCGGCGCGTAGACGATGTCCGCGCGCCGGGGAAGCAGGGGCCCGCCGGTGCGCAAGAGGCGTTTCGGCCGCCTTGCGCCCCACAGGTGGGCGCGTGCCGCGACTCAGTAAGCGCGTGCGACGACGGCGACGTTACCGGGTGCGTCGTCGGCGTCCGGCACCGACCCGTCCTCGGCGACCAGACACCGTACGGTCACCGCGTGGTCGGCCAGCCTGGCCTCTCCCTCCTCGCCGAGCACCGCCCAGGGGATGCGCGCCCAGCCGCCGGCCGTCGCGGCCTCGACGGCCTGGTCGATCGTCGAGACCTCCGCGGTCCTGGACCGGCGTCGCTCGCGCGCCTGCTCCAGCAGCAGCGCCTGGTCCTCTTCGAGGACCTTCGGGAGCAGCTCCACCAGGTCGTCCAGGGACACCGGCTCCTTGCCGCCGGGGATGCGGCGCGCGAGCATCGCCGTGCCGTTCTCCAGGTCGCGGGGCCCGATCTCGACGCGCACGGGGACGCCCTTCAGCTCCCAGTCGACGGCGCGGCGGCCGAACGGGGTGTCGGTGCGGTCGTCGACGTGGACGCGCACCCCGGCCGCCTTCAGCCGGTCGCCGAGCTCGCGGACCTTGGCCAGAACCGCCTCGTCGCCCTTGATCGCGAGCACCACGGCCTGGATCTGCGCCAGCCGGGGCGGGACGCGCAGGCCATGGTCGTCGCCGTGCATCATCACCAGGGCGCCGATCATGCGGGTGGTGGAGCCCCAGGAGGTCTGCCAGACCAGCTCCTGCCGGCCGTCCTTCGACAGGTACTGCGTGTTGAAGGCCTTGGCGAAGTTCTGGCCCAGTTCGTGGCTGGTGGCCATCTGGAGGGCCTTGCCGTCGCCCATCATGCCTTCGAGGGTGAGGGTGTTGACGGCGCCCGCGAACCGCTCCTTGACGGTCTTGCGGCCGGGGACGACATCCATGGCGAGGACGTTCACCATGAAGTCCTCGTAGACCCGCCGGTGAATGTGCGCGGCGAAATCGCGCGCCTCCTCGTACGTGGCGTGCGCGGTGTGGCCCTCCTGCCAGAGGAACTCGGTCGTGCGCAGGAAGAGACGGGGCCGCAGTTCCCAGCGGACGACGTTCGCCCACTGGTTGATGAGCAGGGGCAGGTCGCGGTAGCTCTGCACCCACTTGGAGAAGTAGTCGTTGATGATCATCTCGGAGGTGGGCCGGACCACGGCGGCCTCTTCGAGTTCCTTGCCGCCGCCGTGCGTGACCACGGCCAGCTCGGGCGCGAAGCCCTCGACGTGGTCCGCCTCCCTGGTCAGGTACGACTGGGGGATCAGCAGCGGGAAGTACGCGTTCTGGGTGCCCGTCTCCTTGATGCGGGCGTCCATCTCGGCCTGCATCCGCTCCCAGAGCCCGTACCCGTACGGTCGGATGACCATGGTGCCGCGCACCGGACCGTTGTCGGCGAGTTCCGCCTTGGTGATCAAGTCCTGGTACCAGCGCGGGAAATCGTCCGCCCGGGGAGTGAGAACAGGTGCTTTGGCCATGGCGCGATGGTACGGGCCCAGGTTGCCGGAATGTGAAATCTCGCCATAGGCACATGACAACTCACAAGCCGGGGCGCATTCCACTGGACGACAGGTCGAGGGGGGAGTTTCCTGGCATACGGGGGTAGTGCGAGCGCACTGTCACGGGGGCCATGGAATCGGGCAAGAGGCAACTCTCGGCGGATTGGGGCGCTTACTTATGACACCTACGCTCGTGCGGCAGCACCTGCCTCACGCGGGGGCCGCACCCCGCGTGGACCTGCGTGCACGCGCGCGTGACTGGTCCGAGATCCAGGAGCGGATGCTCGTACCGCTCTACGAGGCCGTCTACGAGCGACTGGACGTGGGTCCCGCCACGCGGCTGCTCGGCCTGGGCTGCGGTTCCGGGCTCGCCCTGCTGATGGCCGCCGCCCGGGGAGCGGCGGTCACCGGTGTCGACGCTTCCCCCGAAAGAATGGCCCTCGCACGGGAGCGGCTGCTGCCCGAGGCGGGGGGCACGCACGGGCGTGCGGGCACCCGGCTGGTCGAGGGATCGCCCCGGGACACCCGGGAGCCGGGCACTCCCGCCTACAGCCTCCTGACCGCCTTCGAGCCGATCGGGTGCCTCGCGGGCGACTCGGAGGGGCTCGGCGGACTGCTCGCGGAGGCGACGCCGCTCGCCGAGCGGGGCGCGGCCGTGGTGCTGGCGGGCTGGGGTCCGCCGGAGCGCTGCGCCACGACGTCCGTGCTGCGGGTGGCCACGAAGCTCGCGGAGCCGCTGCGCGCCTCGGGCAGCTGGCGTCCCGCCCTGCGCGACGACCTGGAGGAGGTCGCCCAGCGGGCCGGGCTCAAGCCGGACGGCTCGGGGCGGGTGGCATGCCCGTTCGGGTACGCCGACGTGGACAGCGCGGTGCGCGGGCTGAAGTCGACGGGGCTGTTCGACGCGGCGATGACGGCGACGGACCAGGTGCAGGTGGACAAGGAGCTGACCGAGGCGCTCCATCCGCACCAGCGGCGGGACGGGACGGTGTGGATGCCGAACGTCTTCCGGTATCTGATCGCCCGGACGCCGTGACGCCCGGAGCCTGACGGAACGGCCGCGAGGGCACCCCTTGGGACAAGGGGCGCCCTCGGTGTCGTGCGTCAGCGGGCCGGCGACGTGCGGCGGGGGCCGTCAGCCCATGAACTTCTTGAACTCGTCGGGGAGTTCGAAGTCCTTGCCGCCCTGCTGCGGCAGGCCGAAGGCGCCTCCGGACTCGGCGGCGGCCGCGCGGCGGGCGGCTGCCTCCTGTTCCTGCTGCTTGCGCTTCATCGGGTTGCCGGAGCGCTGCTTGCCCTTGGCCTGCTTCTGCTTCTTCTTCGCCCGGCCGGGGCCGCCGCCCATGCCCGGCATCCCGGGCATCCCGGGCATGCCGCCGCCCTGGGCCATGCGGGACATCATCTTGCGCGCCTCGAAGAACCGCTCGACCAGGTTCTTCACCGCGCTGACCTCGACACCCGAACCCCGCGCGATACGGGCGCGGCGGGAGCCGTTGATGATCGTCGGGTCCTGGCGCTCGCCCGGGGTCATCGACTTGATGATGGCCGCCGTGCGGTCGACGTCCCGCTCGTCGAGGTTGTTGATCTGGTCCTTGATCTGGCCCATGCCCGGGAGCATGCCGAGCAGCTTGGAGATGGAGCCCATCTTCCTGACCTGCTCCATCTGGGCCAGGAAGTCGTCGAGGGTGAAGTCCTGGCCCTTCTTGGAGGCCAGCTTCTCGGCCATCTTCTGGGCTTCGGCCTGGTCGAAGGTCTTCTCCGCCTGCTCGATCAGGGTGAGCAGGTCACCCATGTCGAGGATGCGGGAGGCCATCCGGTCCGGGTGGAAGGCGTCGAAGTCCTCGAGCTTCTCGCCGTTCGACGCGAACATGATCGGCTTGCCGGTGATCTGCCGGATCGACAGGGCCGCACCACCACGGGCGTCACCGTCGAGCTTGGAGAGCACCACGCCGTCGAAGCCGACGCCGTCGCGGAAGGCCTCGGCGGTGTTGACGGCGTCCTGGCCGATCATCGCGTCGACGACGAACAGGATCTCGTCCGGGGAGACCGCGTCGCGGATGTCCGCGGCCTGCTGCATCATCTCCTGGTCGATGCCGAGGCGGCCGGCGGTGTCGACGATGACGATGTCGTGGACCTTGGACTTCGCGTGCTCGATGGAGTCCTTGGCGACCTTGACGGGGTCACCGACGCCGTTGCCCGGCTCCGGCGCGTAGACGCCGACGCCGGCGCGCTCGGCGACGACGCTGAGCTGGTTGACGGCGTTCGGGCGCTGGAGGTCACAGGCGACCAGCAGCGGGGAGTGGCCCTGCTCCTTCAGCCAGCGGCCGAGCTTGCCCGCGAGGGTGGTCTTACCGGCACCCTGCAGACCGGCCAGCATGATCACGGTGGGCGGCTGCTTGGCGAAGCGCAGGCGCCGGGTCTCGCCACCGAGGATGGTGACCAGTTCCTCGTTGACGATCTTGAGGACCTGCTGGGCCGGGTTCAGCGCCCGGGAGACCTCGGCACCGAGGGCACGCTCCTTGACGTTCTTGATGAACGTCCGGACGACCGGAAGCGCCACGTCCGCCTCGAGGAGCGCGATGCGGATCTCGCGCGCCGTGGCGTCGATGTCCGCCTCGGAGAGCCGTCCCTTGCCGCGCAGGTTCTTGAAGGTCGCTGAGAGGCGATCGGAAAGAGTATCGAACACGGCGCTCGCGGTCCTCGGGGTCGGAGACAGACTGGGGAATCGCCCTCCAGGGTATCCCGGCGTGACAAGTCGCCGGGTCGGCCTCACCCACGCAGTGTCTCCTCCAGCTTCCGCGCCACCGCCGCGGCCTCGTCGCCGGGCAGCGGCGCGCCCTCCGGGCCGGTCACGTAGAAGGCGTCGACGGCGTTGGCGCCGAGGGTCGAGACGTGCGCGCTGCGCACCCGCACGCTCGCGTCCTCCAGGGCACGGCCGATGCGGAACAGCAGGCCGGGGGCGTCCTGGGAGCGGACCTCGATGACCGTGGCCAGCCGGGAGGCGGCCGGGTGGACCGACACCCTCGGCGGCGGCGCGACGACGCCCCGGCGGCGCGGATAGGCCGCGTCCCGCTCGGCGAGACGCCCGGCGATGTCCAGGGAGCCGTCCAGGGCCCGCACCAGGTCGGCGCGGAGGCGGGCGGCCTGCGGCAGGGAGCCGTACTCGGCGGCGACCCGCCAGTCCAGCAGCAGGACGGAGCCGTCGACGCCGTCCGGGAGGGTCAGGGAGCGCAGCTCGGCGGTCCGCACGGTGAGCCGGTGCATGGCGAGGACCCCGGCCACCGCGGGCAGCACGCCCGGCTGGTCGGGCACGGCGATGAGCAGCTCCACTCCGAGCGGCTCGGGGTCGCCGGACGGTTCCTGCCCGGCGGGCTGCTCGGTCTGGGCCCGCAGGGCGAGGACCGGGCTGCGGGTCGCGACGGCCTCGATGGCGAGCCGCTCCTGCTCGGCGGTCGGCGCGGCGTCCTCGGGGTCGTCCGGGGCGTCCCCGGCGAGCACCGCCGAGACCCGCTTGACCAGGTCCGCCACGAGGGAACCCCGCCAGGACGACCAGGCGGCCGGGCCGGTGGCCAGGGCGTCGGCCTCGGTGAGCGCGTGCAGCAGTTCCAGGGTGCCCTGCGAGCCGACGGCCTCGGCGACCGAACGCACGGTGGCCGGGTCCTCCAGGTCACGCCGGGTGGCCGTCTCGATCAGCAGCAGGTGGTGGCGTACGAGGGCGGCGATGACGCTCACGTCGTGGCGGTCGAAGCCGATGCGCGCGGCGACGTCCTTGGCGATGATCTCGCCGGCCACCGAGTGGTCGCCGGGCCAGCCCTTGCCGATGTCGTGCAGCAGCGCGGCGACCAGCAGCAGGTCGGGCCGGCTGACCCGGCGCGTGAACTCGGAGGCGCGCACGGCGGTCTCGATGAGGTGCCGGTCGACGGTCCACAGGTGCACGGCGTTGCGCTGGGGGCGGCAGCGGACCCGCTCCCAGTCGGGCAGCAGCCGGGTGATCAGCCCCTCGGCCTCCAGCGCCTCCCAGACCTCGATGGTCGGGCGGCCGGAGCCGAGAAGGGTGACGAGCTGTTCCCGGGCCTCGGCGGGCCAGGGCGTGGGGACTGGGCGCACGGTGGCCGCCAGGCGCCGCACGGCGTGCAGGGAGAGCGGGAGCCCGGCCTGCGCGGCGGCCGCGGCGGCGCGCAGGGGCAGGACGGGATCGCGCTCCGGGCGCGCGGCACGGGCGAGCACGACCTCGCCGTCCTGCTCGACCACGCCCTCCGCCAGGGGCGAGCGCTCCGGGGCCGGTTTCCCGCCGCCCAGCATGGCGCGCAGCCGGGGCCGCACGGCTCGGGACCGCAGCACGCGCCCGACTTCGCGCCAGGTGACGTCACTGGCGTACGAGACGACCCGGGCCGCCTCGTAGACCTGCCGCAGCAGTGTGTCCGCGTCGAGCAGGCCGAGTTCGGCGGCGACCTGGTCCTGCTCCTGGAGGGCGAGCCGGTCGGTGGCCCGCCCGGTGGCCAGGTGCAGCGCGTCCCGGACGTCGAGGAGGCGGCGCCGGGCGTCGGCGAGGCCCTCGCGCGGGGCGTCGGCGAGCCAGGAGGCGGCGACGGCGCGCAGGGCGGTGGCGTCGCGCAGCCCGCCGCGGGCCTCCTTCAGGTCGGGCTCCAGCAGGTACTGCAGCTCGCCCTGCCGCTCGGCGCGTTCGGCACACAGTTCCTGGAGTTCGGGCAGGCGCTTGGGCGCCTGGTTGCGCCAGTCGGCCAGGACGGCCGTGCGCAGTCCCGCCGTCAGACCGAGGTCGCCGGCGATGTGCCGGGCGTCCAGCAGGCCGAGCTGCACCTTGAGGTCCTCGCCGGCCGTCCTGCGGGCCTCGGCGGGCGTGCGGACGGAGTGGTCGAGGTCCAGGCCCAGGTCCCACACCGGGTACCAGAGCCGGTCGGCGAGGGCGGCGACCGCCTTGGTGTCGCTGCCGTCGTGCAGCAGGAGCAGGTCGAGGTCGCTGCGGGGGGACAGTTCACCGCGGCCGTAGCCGCCGACGGCGACCAGGGAGGCCCCGCGCAGGCCCTCGGCGCCCGCGGTGAACAGGCCGGAGAGCCAGTCGTCGGTCAGTTCGGCCAGGGCCGCACGGCGCGGCGGCCCGGACCGCGCCTCCTCGGTGAGGAGACGCAGCCGGGCCGCCGCGTAGCCGCTGGGTCCCGAGTCCTCTGCTTCCTTCTGCACGTCCGTACCCGTCACCCAGCGACTCCTGTTCTGTTTGCCTGCCTCAGAGCGCGTCGGGGCCGCGCTCGCCGGTCCGGACCCGTACGGCCGTCTCGACCGGGATGGACCAGACCTTGCCGTCACCGATCTTGCCGGTACGGGCCGCCTTGACCACGACGTCGATCAGCTGCTCGGCGTCGTCGTCCTCGACCAGGACCTCGATGCGGATCTTGGGGACCAGGTCGACGGTGTACTCGGCACCGCGGTAGACCTCGGTGTGGCCCCGCTGACGACCGTAGCCGCTGGCCTCGGTGACCGTCAGGCCGTGCACTCCGAAGGCCTGCAGGGCCTCCTTGATCTCGTCGAGCCGGTGCGGCTTGACGACGGCGGTGATGAGCTTCATGCGTCCACCTTCTTGCTCTCGGCGCCGACCGCTGCGGCCGCGACGGCGGTCTTGGCGGCACCGCCACCGGCGCCGCTGAAGTCGTATGCGGTCTCGGCGTGCTCGGCCTGGTCGATGCCGGCGACCTCGTCGTCCTCGGTGACCCGCATGCCGATGGTCTTGTCGAGGATGAAGGCGAGGATCGCGGAGACGATCAGGGAGTAGGCGAGCACCGCGAAGACACCGGCGCACTGCTTCCAGAACTGGGTGAGGCCGCCGCCGTAGAAGAGGCCCTCGACCTCGGACTGGCCCTTGCCGCTGGCGAAGAAGCCGATGAGCAGGGAGCCGACGACACCGCCGACCAGGTGGACGCCGACGACGTCGAGCGAGTCGTCGTAGCCGAACTTGTACTTCAGGCCGACGGCCATGGCGCACAGCACACCGGCGATGACGCCGACGGCGATCGCGCCGAGCGGGGTGACCGCGCCACCGGCCGGGGTGATGGCGACCAGACCGGCGACCGCGCCGGAGGCGGCGCCCAGCGTGGTGAACGCGCCGTGGCGGATCTTCTCGTAGGCGAGCCAGGCCAGCATGGCGGCGGCGGTGGCGACCTGCGTGTTGACGAACATCAGCGCGCCGACGCCGTCGTCGTTGCCGAGCCAGGAGCCGGCGTTGAAGCCGAACCAGCCGAACCACAGCAGACCGGCGCCGAGCATGACCAGCGGGAGGCTGTGCGGGCGCATCGGGTCCTTCTTGAAGCCGACGCGCTTGCCGATGACCAGGATCACGCCGAGCGCGGCGGCACCGGCGTTGATGTGGACCGCCGTACCACCGGCGAAGTCGATGACGCCCAGCTCGAAGGCCCAGCCGCCGGAGCCCCAGACCCAGTGCGCGACCGGGAAGTAGACGACCGTGGCCCACAGGGCGATGAACAGCGCCCAGGCGCTGAACTTCACGCGGTCCGCGAGGGCACCGCTGATCAGGGCGGGCGTGATGATCGCGAACATCAGCTGGAAGACCAGGAACACGAACACGGGGATGGTGTAGCCGTCCCACAGCTCGGTCAGGCCGATGTTGCCGAGGCCGACCCAGTCGGAGTTCCAGCCGATGAGGCTGCCGGAGTCGGTGCCGAACGCCATCGAGAAGCCGTACAGCACCCACAGGATGGTGACGATCCCGAGGCTGATGAAGCTCATCATCAGCATGTTCAGGGTGCTCTTGACGCGGACCATGCCTCCGTAGAAGAAGGCCAGGCCCGGGGTCATGAGCATCACCAGGGCGGAACAGATGAGCATGAACCCTGTGTTGGCGGCAGACAGCTTGGGTGCTTCTGCGGCAAGGGTGATGGCTGGTGCCATCGGCGTCTCCTCGTCGTTGGTACGGCCCCGTGCGGGCGAAGCCTCGAGCGGAATGAGGGGTGGGCCGGTTATGCGCCACGAGATTGGCGCAGCGCGGTTTCGGTGGAAGCCCCTCGTTGTTTCGCGGCCGTGACGAAGGCGCCTGCTGTGTTACGCATCGATGAACTGCCGGATTGCGGAAGCGCCGATCGTTATCGTGGCGCAACCTTCCGGTCCGGGCGGCCCTGGACGCATGGGCCGGCCGCGGTCGGCCTTCCGATGACCTGGCATGGGGGAGCCGAGTCGGGCAGTTCGGGAGGGCCGGCCGCGGCCGGGGTTCAGGGGCCGGGCGTGCTCAGACCGCCTCGGCGGTCTCGGGCAGCTCGGCGGCGAGCCGCTCGGTGAGGTCGACGACCTCACCGAGGTCGCCGAAGTCGCGCGCGGCGGTGTCGACCGTCTTTCGGATACGGGTGTTGACGCGCTCGGAGCGCACCTTCTTGGCCACCTGCATGGCCTCGGCGGCGAAGACCGTGCTCCGCTCGGGCTCGCGCTGCAGGAGGTGCACGGTGGCCATGCCGATCAGGTTCAGCGCATACGACCGCTGGTGCTCGCCGTCCTCGGCGAAGAGCTCCACGGCCCGCTGCATCAGGGGCTCGGCCAGCGAGGCGTAGGTGGGGCTGCGGCCGGCCACGTAGGCCAGGTCGCGGTACGAGTGCGAGTTCTCGCCGTACAGCTCGGCCTCGGAGAAGAAGCGGATCCAGTCGGGGTCCGGCTCGTCCCACTCGTCGGCCTCGGCGAAGGTGTCCTCGGCCATCCGCACGGCCCGCTTGCACTTGCCGGGCTGGCCCATGTTGGCGTAGGCGCGGGCCTCCATCGCATACAGCATCGACTGGGTGCGCGGGCTCGCGCAGTCCCGGCTGCCGTACTGCGCGAGGTGGATCAGCTCCAGCGCGTCGTCGGGCCGGCCGAGGTGGATCATCTGGCGGCTCATGCTGGACAGGACGTACGAGCCCAGCGGCCGGTCACCGGCCTCCTTGGCCGCGTGCAGCGCGAGGACGAAGTACTTCTGCGCGGTCGGCTGCAGCCCGATGTCGTACGACATCCAGCCGGCCAGCTCGGCGAGCTCGGCGGCGACCTTGAACAGGCGCCGGGTGGTGGCCTCGGGCTGGGGCTCCTGGAGCAGGTCGGTCACCTCGTGCAGCTGGCCGACGACCGCCTTGCGACGCAGGCCGCCGCCGCACTGGGCGTCCCACTGCCGGAACATCACCGTCGTGGACTCCAGCAGGTCCAGCTCCGGCTTGGAGAGCCGGCCGCGGGCCCGCCCGGCACCGGCCGCGAGGTCGGGCTCGGACCGCGGCGCCGGGGGCGAGGGGACGAGCCAGCGCTGCATCGGCTCGATGAGGGCCGGGCCCGCAGACAGGACCAGCGAGCTCCCGAGGAAGCCGCGCCGCGCCAGCATCAGGTCGCTGCGCGAGAACTCGCTGAGCAGGGCCACGGTCTGCGGGCCCGTCCAGGGCAGGTCGACGCCGGTCGCGGAGGGTGACTGACGCGCCGTGCGCAGCCCCAGGTCCTCGACGGAGACGACGACGCCGAAGCGCTCCGAGAACAGCTCGGAGAGGATCCTGGGGATCGGCTCGCGGGGGTTCTCGCCGTCGAGCCAGCGGCGCACGCGTGAGGTGTCGGTGGAGATGTGGTTGGCGCCCAACTGCCGTGCCCTGCGGTTGACCTGGCGGGCGAGCTCGCCCTTGGACCAGCCGCTGCGCACGAACCAGGAGGTGAGCAGCTCGTTCGGGCGCTTGTCAGCGTGCGTCGCGTGTGCAGCGTTCGTCCCGCTTCCGCCGTTGCCGCTCACTGGAACGCCCCCATCCCTGAGACCACTTGTCGCCGAGTGCGCCAAGCCCTATCAGCATGCCGGTTCGTACGGCCGTCCGTCCGGTCCTTGTCACCCTTCGAACGGAAAGCCGACTTGCCTCCGGCATACCCACGAGTGCATGTGCCCCCAGGACTCGTGCACACAAAGTAATCCTACGATCACCCGTCCAGCCACGGCTCACACGGAAACGCCACCATTCGCCACCCCATCGAATGAACTCACGTACGCCTGCGCGCGATTCACTTGACACAGGACACCCAGGAGCGGGTGCAGCGATGCACTCGGGGGCGCGCGTCGCAGGGCACACCACCCCGGACACTTCGGGGCGCCGAGTGAACCGACCGCCAACGGGAAGGCGGAAACGGAGAGTCACGCGCTGCGTCCGCTGCGTAACCAAGGGTGCGTCGGACCCGTTGGAGGGGGTATGGGCTTCACGATCGGCATCAGCCGGGGCATGCGCGACATCCGGACCGGCTCGCGCCGCCGCAGCCGCACGTCGGACGGCACCGCCGTGGCGGAGTACACCGGGCTGTGGGGCTGGGACGTGGTGCCGGGCGCCCGGGCGTCGGCGGGCGCCTGCTCCTGCGGCCGCCGTGACTGCCCGGCGCCGGGCGCGCATCCGCTCGGCTTCGCGCCGGTGATCCCGGCCGGGGCGACGCTGGACGAGGTGACCGAGGCCTGGAGCGAGTTCCCCGGCGCCTCGGTGATGCTCCCGGTCGGCCGGGCCTTCGACGTCATCGAGGTGGCCGAACCCGCCGGCTGCCGCGCCCTCGCCCGGCTGGAGCGCATGGGCCTGCCCGTCGGCCCGGTCGCGGCGACCCCGGACGGCCGCGCCCACTTCTTCGTCGCCCCCGGAGCGGCCGCCGACCTGCCCGGGCTGCTCTACCGCATGGGCTGGGACGACCCGGACGCCCTCGACCTGCGCGGCCTCGGCCCCGGCGCGCACATCACGGCACCGCCCTCGGACCGCGGGGGCCTCGGCCCGGTCCGCTGGCTGCGCTCCCCCGCCCTGGACTCCGCGTCCCGCCCGCCGGAGGCCCGCCTGGTGCTGGGCACGCTGGCGTACGTGGCACACCGGTCACGGGCGTAGGCGCGGCAAGGACACAAGAGCGAAGCGCCCGTCCCCGACTGCACCTCGGGGGCGGGCGCTTCTCGCGCGCGGATGCGGTTCTTCGGAGGTCCTGCCTCGGCGGGTGCCGGGCTCACTCCCCGATAAGGGCGTCAACGAACGCCTCCGGCTCGAACGGCGCGAGGTCGTCCGCGCCCTCGCCGAGCCCGACCAGCTTGACCGGCACGCCCAGCTCACGCTGGACCGCGACCACGATGCCGCCCTTGGCGGTGCCGTCGAGCTTGGTGAGGACGATGCCGGTGATGTCGACGACCTCGGCGAAGACCCGGGCCTGGACCAGGCCGTTCTGGCCGGTGGTGGCGTCGAGCACGAGCAGCACCTCGTCGACCGGGGCCTGCTTCTCCACGACCCGCTTGACCTTGCCGAGCTCGTCCATGAGGCCGGTCTTGGTGTGCAGGCGGCCGGCGGTGTCGATGAGCACGACGTTCGCACCCATCTCCTTGCCCTCCTTGACCGCGTCGAAGGCGACGGAGGCGGGGTCGCCGCCCTCCGGCCCGCGCACGGTGTAGGCGCCGACGCGCTCGCCCCAGGTCTGGAGCTGGTCGGCGGCGGCGGCCCGGAAGGTGTCGGCGGCGCCGAGGACGACGCTCTGGCCGTCGGCGACCAGGACGCGGGCGAGCTTGCCGGTGGTGGTGGTCTTGCCGGTGCCGTTGACGCCGACGACCATCACGATGCCGGGCTTGCGGTCCTCCGGCTCGGTCTTGACCGCACGGTCCATGTCGCGGCCGACCAGCGTGACGAGCTCCTCGCGCAGCAGGGTGCGCAGTTCCTCGGGGGTGCGGGTGCCGAGCACCTTCACGCGCTCGCGCAGCCGCTCGACCAGCTCCTGGGTGGGCTGCACACCGACGTCGGCCGTGAGCAGCGTGTCCTCGATCTCCTCCCAGGTGTCCTCGTCGAGGTGCTCGCGGGACAGCAGGGTCAGCAGGCCCTTGCCGAGGGCGTTCTGCGAGCGGGAGAGCCGGGCCCGCAGCCGGACCAGGCGGCCGGCGGTGGGCTCCGGGATCTCGATCTCGGGAGCTTCGGCGGGGGGCTCCTCGACGACGACCGGAGCCGAGCCGTCCGGAAGATCCACCTCCTCTATCGTGCGCCGCGGTTCCTCCCGCGGCGTCTCGGCCTCGTCGCCGACGTGCGGCTCGGCCGGTGGGGCGGTGATGTCGGGCGCTGCGGGCGGGGGCGGGGGCAGCTGCTTCTTGCGCCGGCTGCCGACGACGAGCCCGCCGAGCGCGCCGAGCACGACCACGGCGATGACTACAGCAAGGATGACGATGTCCATAACGCGTCCAGTATCAGTCATGGGGCCCCGGGTCACCCTGCTCGCACCGCCCCGAAGGGCCGAGGGCCGCCGGATCTCCACACCCCTGGATGTCTGACGCCCCGTCAGCTAACGTCCCCCGGACACCCGCCCGGTGAAGGGAGACGCCGCCATGCCCGTCACGGTCGCACGCTTCAACCTCGTCGCCCCCGGGGCCTCCCCCGCCGAGCTCGGCGCCCGGTACCGGGCGGCCCTGGAGATGGCCGCGTACGCCGACGACCGGGGCATCACCACCGTGCAGACGGAGGAGCACCACGGGGCCGACAACAACTGGCTGCCGTCGCCGTTCGCCTTCGCGGGAGCCGTCTTCGGCGCGACCCGGCGCGTCGCGGTCACCGTCTCGGCGATCATCGGCCCCCTGCACGACCCGCTGCGCCTGGCCGAGGAGATCGCGGTACTGGACCTGCTGAGCGGCGGCCGGCTGGTGACGGTCGCCGGCATCGGGTACCGGCCCGAGGAGTACGAGCAGTTCGGCGTGGACTTCGCCCGGCGCGGGAAGCTCCAGGACGAGCTGCTGGAGACGCTGCTGCGGGCCTGGACGGGCGAGCCGTTCTCCTTCCGGGGCCGCACGGTCCGGATCACCCCGCGTCCGTTCACCGACCCGCACCCGCTGCTCCTGGTCGGCGGCTCCTCCAGGGCCGCCGCCCGCCGGGCCGCCCGGCTCGGCCTGCCCTTCTTTCCCAGCGCGCATCTGCCGGATCTGGAGGCGTACTACAAGGAGCGGCTCGTCGAGTACGGCACCGAGGGCTGGGTCATGATGCCCGCCGCCGAGACGCCGCTGCTGCACGTGGCCGAGGATCCAGACCGGGCCTGGGCGGAGTACGGCCGGCATTTCCTGCACGAGGCCCGGACGTACGCCGCCTGGCAGTCGGGCGGGGTGCGCTCGGCGGTGAAGTCGGCCGCGACGACCGTCGAGGAGCTGCGCGGGGAGGGCGTGTACCGGATCGTCACGCCGGAGCAGTGCGCGGGGCTGGGCCTCGACTCCTACGTGCTGCATCCGCTGGCGGGCGGGATGCCGGTGGAGGAGGGGTGGCGCGGACTGCAACTGTTCTGCGAGCGGGTGCTGCCGGGCCTGGAGGGCTGAGGCCCGGCGCATAACCGGTGGCCCGCCGCGCCCGGCCGGTGCTCCACTGTGGCCATGAGCTTGTCGGTCGACGTGTTCCTGCGCGAGCCGGACGGACGGCTGCGGATCGTCGACGCCCCCGAGGGGCGCGACGACTCGGCCGGTTTCGAGTCCTGGCGGACCGTGGTGTGGGGGTCGGAGGCGGTCCGTGCGGCGGGTGCCCGCTTCCTCCCGGTGCCGGCCGGCGACGATCTGGAGGTCGAGGTCGACGACGTCGCGGCGTTCCTGCGCGAGGTGACCCTGCTGCGCGACCGGCTCGACGCGATCGCCGAGGCCACCCGGGGCCCGCGGGAGTTCGAGGAACACCGGCGCGGGCTGGTGAGACGGCTGCGGAACCTGGAGGTGGCCGCCCTGCGCGCCCGGATGATCGAGGGCGGCGTCATCGTGTGGTGAGACGACGGACCGCCGCCCCGGCTCGGGCAGTGGCCGAACCGGGGCGGCGGCGGGTTACGGGGAGAGGGGCAGCGGGGACTTTGGCCCTCCTCCCCGAGCGCACGGGACGGGCTCAGCCCATCTCCTCCAGGGCCTTGCCCTTGGTCTCCTTGACGAACTTCAGGACGAACGGGATCGAGAGCGCGGCGAACGCCGTGTAGATCACGTACGTCACGGAGAGGTTCCAGTCGGCGAGCGACGGGAAGCTCGCGGTGATGGCCCAGTTGGCGATCCACTGCGCGGCGGCGGCCACACCCAGGGCGGCGGCGCGGATGCGGTTGGGGAACATCTCGCCGAGCATGACCCAGACGACCACACCCCAGGACAGGGCGAAGAAGAGGACGAAGACATGCGCGGCGATCAGGGCGATCCAGCCCTGCGTGGCCGGCAGCTTGCCGTCGACCAGGTGGTGGGAGAACGCCCAGGCCTCCAGTGCCAGGCCGACGACCATGCCGACCGAGCCGATGATCGCGAGCGGCCGGCGGCCGATGCGGTCGACGAAGATCATCGCGATGACGGTGCCGACGATGTTGATGATCGACGTGGTGAAGGAGTAGAAGAACGAGTCCGTCGGGTCGACGCCGACCGACTGCCACAGCGTCGAGGAGTAGTAGAACGCGACGTTGATGCCGACGAACTGCTGGAAGACCGACAGACCGATGCCGATCCAGACGATCGGCTTGAAGAAGAAGCTGCCGCCGAGCAGGTCCTTGAAGCTCGAGCGGTGCTCGCTCTTCATGGCGCCCTCGATCTCGGCGACACGGGCGTCCAGGTCGACGTCCTTGCCCTCGACCTCGGTGAGGATCTCGCGGGCGCGCTCGTGCTTGCCGACGGAGATGAGGAAGCGCGGGGACTCGGGGATGGCGAAGGAGAGCAGCCCGTAGAGGATGGCCGGGACGACCATGACGCCGAGCATGACCTGCCAGGCCTCCAGGCCCATCAGCTTGCCGCGCTGGTCGCCGTCGGCGGCGTTCAGCAGACCCCAGTTGACCAGCTGCGACACGGCGATGCCGATGACGATCGCGGCCTGCTGGAAGGAGCCGAGCCGGCCGCGGTAGGCGGGCGGGGCGACCTCGGCGATGTAGGCCGGGCCGATCACGGAGGCCATGCCGATGGCGAAGCCGCCGACGACGCGCCAGAAGGCGAGGTCGTACAGCGCGAAGGGCAGTGCGGAGCCGACGGCGCTGACGGTGAAGAGGATCGCGGCGATCTGCATGCACCGGATGCGCCCGATGCGGTCGGCTATGCGGCCGGCGGTCGCGGCGCCGATGGCGCAGCCGATGAGGGCGATGGCGATGACCTGGGCGAGGGCCGCGGAGCCGACGTCGTAGCGGTCGCGGATGGCCTCGACGGCGCCGTTGATCACGGAACTGTCGTAACCGAAGAGGAAACCGCCCATCGCGGCCGCCGCCGCGATGAAGATGACGTGCCCGAGATGCTCGGGGTGAGCCGTCCTGGCTCCTGACTGGGGTGCCTGCGCTGTGCTGGTCACGTGTACTCCTCGGGCCACCGGCAACGCTGCCGGAGGGGGTCAGCCCTTCGAGGTGCCACCTGAAGGTACCTGAAGGTAAAAGGAACGTTGCCGAGACTATGCCTTCAAGTTTCGAAGTCAATAGGTCGGCTCCTGTGAATCTGAGGCAGGAGTGTGTCAGTGATGTGTTCAAGAATTGAAGTCATCGAGCGTCGCAGGTGAGACCGGTGTAGACCACACCCATCTAGCGGAGGCGCTGCGAGATGACCTTCGACACACCGTCGCCCTGCATGGAGACGCCGTACAGCGCGTCGGCGACCTCCATGGTGCGCTTCTGGTGGGTGATCACGATCAGCTGCGAGGCCTCCTGCAGCTCCTGCATGATCCGGATGAGCCGCTGGAGGTTGGTGTCGTCCAAGGCGGCCTCGACCTCGTCCATGACGTAGAACGGGCTGGGCCGCGCCTTGAAGATCGACACGAGCATCGCCACGGCGGTCAGCGACCGCTCTCCGCCGGAGAGCAGCGAGAGCCGCTTGACCTTCTTGCCCGGCGGACGGGCCTCGACGTCCACGCCCGTGGTGAGCATGTTGTCGGGGTCGGTCAGCACCAGCCGTCCCTCACCACCGGGGAAGAGCCGGCTGAAGACGCCCTCGAACTCCCGTGCGGTGTCGCGGTAGGCCTCGGTGAAGACCTGCTCGACGCGCTCGTCGACCTCCTTGACGACCTGGAGCAGGTCGGCGCGGGTCTTCTTGAGGTCCTCCAGCTGCTCGCTGAGGAACTGGTGGCGCTCCTCCAGCGCCGCGAACTCCTCCAGCGCGAGCGGGTTCACCTTGCCCAGCTGCTGGTAGGCGCGCTCGGCGGCCTTCAGGCGCTTCTCCTGCTCGGCCCGGACGAACGGCCTCGGGCGGTTGCGCGGGTGCTCGGGGTCCTCCGGCAGCTCCTCCCCCTCGGCGGGGGGCGAGGGCGGCACGAGCTGGTGCGGTCCGTACTCCGCGACGAGCCCGGCCGGTTCCACACCCAGCTCCTCCAGCGCCTTGGTCTCCAGCTGCTCGATCCGCAGCCGCTTCTCGGCGCCGAGTACCTCGCCGCGGTGGACCGAATCCGTCAGCTTGTCGAGTTCGGCCTTGAGGTCGCGCCCCTCGGTGCGGGCGCGGGCGAGTTCCTGCTCGCGCCGGGCCTTGGCCGCCTCGGCGGCGGTGCGCTCCTCGTCGGCCCGGGCGACGGACACCTCGACGTGCGCGAGCAGCTGCCGGGCACCGGAGGCGACGGCTTCCGCCACGGCCGCCTCGTGCCGCAGCCGGGCCCGCCGCTGCTCGGCACGCGCGCGTGCCTCGCGTTCCGCGCGGGCGGCCCGGTCCAGGGAGTCGGCCCGTCCGGCCAGACCCTTGACCCGCTCCTCGTGCGTACGGACCTGGAGCCGGGCCTCCATCTCGGTCTGGCGGGCGTTGGCACCGTCGGCGGCGAGCCGGTCCCGCACGGCGGTGTCGGGCTCCTCCTCGATCGGCATCTCCTCGGCGACGGCGAGCCGCTCGGCGAGTTCCTCGACCTCCCGGAGCGCCTTGTCGAGAGCCTCCTGGGCGCGGGCCGCGGCGGCGGTGGACCGCTCGGCCTCTCCCGCCGCACCGCGCGCCTGCCCGGCGAGCCGGCCGAGCTGCTGGGCGACGGCCGACTTCTCCCGGTCGGCGGCCCGGCGCCGCTCCCCCAGCTCCTCGACCAGCGCGGCGCACTCCTTGCGCCGCTCGACGGCCTCGTGCTGGGCCTCGGACAGCTCCTCGCAGCGGACGGCCAGCTCCTCCAGCTCGGCGGCGGCCTCGTCCACGGAGGCCTGTACTTCGAGGAGGCTGGGGGCGCCCGCGGAGCCACCGTGGGCGAAGTGGGCGCCGAGGAGGTCGCCCTCGGCCGTGACGGCCGTGAGGCCGGGGTGGGCGTAGACGAGGCCTTCGGCGTCCTCCAGGGTGTTCACGACGACGATGCCGTGCAGGAGGCGGCGTACGGCGGGCATGAGGTCGGCGGGGCCGCGGACCAGGTCTGCGGCGTAGGTGTGGCGGGCGTCTGCGGCGTCGTTGTGGCTGGTCGCGCCCACGCGGCGGCAGCCGCACGTCTGATGCGGCCCCGCGCCCCTGAAGGCGTCATCTCCTGCCAGGAGCAGGGTGGCCCTGCCACCGTCCTGTTTGCGGAGGAGTCGAATCGCGTCGGCCGCGGATGCCGGGGACGTGACCGCGATGGCGTCCGCCGCCACCCCGAACGCGGCGGCCAGGGCGACCTCGTGGCCCGGGGTCACCGTCAGGAGTTCCGCCGCCGGGCCGAGCAGGCCGGAGAGGCGGTCCTTCGCCGCGAGCAGTATCCCGGTGCCGTCCTTGCGGCGCAGCCCGAGCGCCAGGGCCTCGTGCCGGGCCTGGGTGGCGGCGCGCCTGCGTTCCGCCGCGGTGGCGGCCTCCCGGGCGGCCGTGAGGGCCGCCTCGGCATCGGTGAGCCGCTGTTTCGCGGCCTCGTGCTGCTCGGCGAGTTCGGCGTCGCCGGCGTCGAGGCCGTCGACCTCCGCCTTGAGTGCCTCGTACTCCTCCTGGGCGGTGACGGCACGTTCCTGCGCCTCGTCACGGGCGGCGGCCAGGCGCTCGATCTCGGCCTGGGCGGAGGCGGCGCGGGAGCGGGCCGCGTTGACCTGGCCGCTGAGCCGGGCCAGGCCCTCGCGCCGGTCGGCGATGGCACGGGCGGCGTCCTTCAGGCGCCGTTCCTCCTGGGCCAGTTCGCGCTCCAGCTCGGCGCGGTGGGCGACCGTGTCCTCCAGGGCGCGTTCGGCGGCTTCCAGGGCCGCCTCCAGCTCGGCCTCCTGTTCCCGGACGCGGGCGGCCTCGCGCTCCAGGTCCTCGGGATCACGGCCGCGCCGCTCCTCGGGGGGCGCGGAGGTGGCGCTCTTCACCCGGGCGTCGGCCAGCGAGATCGTGCCGCGCACCCGCTCGGCGAGCTGGGAGAGCTCGTACCAGGTCTGCTGGGCCCGCTGCAGGCGCGGCGTGAGCTGCCGCACCTCGTCCTCCAGGAGGGCCTCGCGCTGGAGCGCCCTGCGCAGTTCCTGCTCGGCGGCCTCCTTGCGCTCCTTCAGCGCGGCCTCGTCGGCGACCTCCGCCTTGAGGGCCTCCCGGAGCCGGACGAGGTCGTCGGCCAGCAGGCGCAGACGGGCGTCCCGCAGGTCGGCCTGGATGACGGCGGCCCTGCGCGCGACGGCGGCCTGGCGGCCGAGGGGCTTGAGCTGGCGCCGCAGCTCGTCGGTGAGGTCCTGCACGCGCGCGAGGTTGGCCTGCATCGCGTCCAGCTTGCGCAGCGCCTTCTCCTTGCGCTTGCGGTGCTTGAGGACGCCGGCGGCCTCCTCGATGAAGGCACGGCGGCCCATGGGATCGGCGTGCAGCACGGAGTCGAGCTGGCCCTGCCCGACGATGACGTGCATCTCGCGGCCGATGCCGGAGTCGGAGAGGAGCTCCTGGATGTCGAGGAGGCGGCAGGTGTCGCCGTTGATCTGGTACTCGCTGCCGCCGTTGCGGAACATGATCCGCGTGATGGTGACCTCGGCGTACTCGATGGGCAGGGCCCCGTCGGAGTTGTCGATGGTCAGGGACACCTCGGCGCGGCCCAGGGGCGGGCGGCCCGTGGTGCCGGCGAAGATGACGTCCTCCATCTTGCCGCCGCGCAGCGACTTGGCGCCCTGCTCGCCCATGACCCAGCTGAGCGCGTCGACGACGTTGGACTTGCCCGAGCCGTTCGGTCCGACGACGCACGTGATCCCCGGCTCGAACCGGAGCGTGGTGGCCGAGGCGAACGACTTGAACCCGCGGAGGGTCAGGGCCTTGAGGTGCACGCCGCCGGACTCTACCGCCCGGGTTCGTCTCACTCCATGAACCCACGGTTTCGCCGCTGAACGCGCAGGGCACACCAGACGTTAAAGACGGTGAAAGGATGCGCGGGGGAAAGAAAGAAGGGACGCCGAGGGGCGTCCCTTGCACTTCTGACAACTCAGCGGTTGTGACGGGCGGCCCGACCACTGCTGTGCTGTTGTGGAGCGATGCAGTGATCAGGTGAGCGCAGGCTCCGCCTGGTGTGCGTCAACGCTCTCCATGATCCTGTCGTGAGAAGCGGCAGCCGTCAGCGCTTCGTTCTCGGCCTGGATCCGTACGAGCTCGGATTCCAGGTCCTGGACGCGCTGCTGGAGCCGTCGCATCTCGGCGAGGAGTCGAGGGTCGGAGCCGCCGACGTAACCGAGAAGCGCCTTTGCCATGATGGATGGTCCTCCACAATGAGTGACCGACCGATGCGGTGTGGGTCGTGAGGGATTCGCACCCGCCCTGCCTGGCAGGCCTGAAGTTGTACTGCCGTTCAGCCATGCCAAACAGCTAAGGTGCGCGGGGTGCTTTCAGCGTCTCACCAAAAAGTTTGACGGTCAACACGATCACGCCCCGTATTGGCGGGCAACCCGGGCACACACGGCCGGGAACGGCGGTGCGGCGGCTTCTGCGGGGCCCTCGGGGCGTGGCGATCATCCTTGCGTGCGGAGCCTGCCAAGGCAAGCGGTTCTGGCAATCACCAGCAAGTTTCCGTTCGGGACCCCTGCCCTCGCCCTGCCCGTGGGCGGCCTCCGGGGCCGCCGGGCGACCGGGGGTCAGCGGATGGCGAAGCCCTCGTAGCCGCCGCGAGGTGTGTCCCAGATCTCGGTGACGCCGTCCACGCGGCCGGGCGTGTCGTCACTCTGGAGCCACTCCAGCAGACCTTCACAGCCCTCTCGCGCGCCCTCCGCGACCACTTGGACCCGTCCGTCGCCCAAATTGAGAGCAAAACCACTCAGGCCGCCGATCTCCAGGGCCTTGGCCCGCGTGAACCAGCGGAAACCCACACCTTGGACGCGTCCCCGCACCCAGGCGACCAGTCGCACATCCTCGCTCATGACTGCAACCTAACCGCCCCGATCTCCCTCCAGGCACTTCCTCCACTTGCGCCATGCGGTACCGTCCCCCCTCAACGAATCTCATATGAAACTCACACGATCGAGTGAGTTTGGTGTTGATCTCGAGGACGAGTCGACCGCCAGGACGAGGAAGGCCAGGACATGGGACGCCACCGACGCTCCGCCGCCGGCCGCGCCGCCACGGGGATCACGCGGACCGACGGCACCGCGGAGGGCCACGACCCGCTGCACTCCACCGCGGGAGACGCTCCGACGATGGGCATCGCGCCCTACCTGAACCCGGAGGCGTACGCCGAGAGCTACGCGAGGAGCGAGGCCTACCTGTTCGGGGCGGAGGGGTCCGCGGCGGGTGACCGCCACGAGGACACGGCCGTCTTCGCGAGCGACGGGTTCACGCCCGACGGCGGCACCCGCCGCGCCGGCGCGCACCGCCGCCGGAAGAAGGCCGCGCGCCCCATGCGCACGGGACTGCTCGGCGTGTCCGCCGCGGTCGCCCTCGGCACGGTCGCGGTCGCCACGGGCGCGGTGCCCGGCCTCGAGAACTACAAGCTCGGCGGTGACGGCGGCGCCGACAAGGTGCAGGCCGGGAACACGCCGACGAACACCCCGATCGAGCAGGGCGGCACCTCCGGCAGCGCCGACAGCCGGGACGGCGCGGCCACCAGCCGGGGCACCGAGCGCTCGGCCTCCCCGTCGCCGTCCGCGTCGAAGTCCTCCGCCGCGCCGACGAAGACGCCCCAGAAGCCGGACAAGACGCAGGAGAAGACCCCGGAGAAGAAGCAGCCGGCGGCCACCCCCAGCGAGAAGCCGGACAACACGCCGTCCCGCACGGCCACCAAGGCGCCGCGGAAGCCGAGCGCCTCCGCCGCGCTCTCCGGGGAGTCCGCCGCAGCGGCGCAGGTCCTGGCGCTGGTGAACGAGGAGCGGGCCAAGGTGGGCTGCAGCCCGCTCGCCGCGAACAGCGCGCTGGCCGAGCTGGCCCAGAACTACAGCGAGGACATGGCCGCCCGGGGCTTCTTCGACCACACCGACCCGGACGGCCGGACGCCGTGGGACCGGGCCGAGAAGGCCGGAATATCCAACCTCGGCGGCGAGAACATCGCCCGTGGCCAGGCCGACGCCGCGGCCGTGATGGACGCCTGGATGAACAGCCCCGGCCACCGCGCCAACATCCTGAACTGCGACTTCAAGACGCTGGGCGTCGGTGTCGAGTTCGGGTCCGGCGGCCCCTGGTGGACCCAGAACTTCGGTTACTGAGGCCCGGCACGGGGCTCAGGCGGCGGCCAGGCCCCTGAGGAAGACCCTGGCCGTCTCCGTCACGCGGCGGCCCAGCTGCTCGGCCGTGGCGATGTCGGCCTTGTGGACGGCGTCGGGGCCCTCGTCGGCGTTGGTCTGGGCGGCGGCGCCGGTGAAGACGCCGAGGCGGTTCAGGTCGTGCTCGGAGCCGGTGCTGCTGTTCCAGCCCGGGAGCAGGCCGAGGTTGACCCAGTGCATGCCGAGCTGCGCGGCGAGGATCTGGAAGTACTGCAGGGTGTGCAGCTTGTCGCCGCTCTTGGAGGCGGAGTTGGTGAAGCCGGCGGCCAGCTTGTCCTTCCACGCCTGGGTGGCCCAGCGCTTCGAGGTGGCCTCCGCGAAGACGTGGAAGGCACCGGACGCGGTGCCCATGTAGGTCGGCGATCCGAACACGATGGCGTCCGAGCGGTCGAGGATCGCCCACTGCTCCTCGGTGATCTCGTCGACCTTGATCAGGTGCACCTCGGCACCAGCCGCGACGGCACCGGCCCGGACGGCCTCGGCGATGACGGCGGTGTGGCCGTAGCCGGAGTGGTAGGCGAGGGAGACAACAGGGGTGGTCACGTACGTACTCCTGAAATAGGCAGGCCGGAAACAACGACCAAAGGAAAGCACTAACTTTTGGTTAGTGCAACCTGTCGGTTAGCGCTGCGCTGGCGTAGGCTGGGCATATGACCACCACCCAGGAGCGTGCGGAGGGGCTGGACGACCTCCCGTACAACGTGTTCGCCAAGGCCTGTCCCTCGCGCGGCACGCTGGAGCACGTCACGGGCCGCTGGGGCGGACTCACGCTGGGCGCCCTGTACGAGGGCTCGCTGCGCTTCAACGAGCTGCGCCGCCGCGTCGACGGCGTCAGCGAGAAGATGCTCTCCCAGACACTGCACGCACTGGAGCGCGACGGACTGGTGCACCGCGAGGCACAGCCGACCAATCCGCCCCGCGTGGACTACGAACTGACGCCGCTGGGGCGCGGGATCGCCGAGCGGCTGCTGAGCCTCATCCACTTCGTGGAGGGCCGGATGGACGACGTGCTCGCCGCCCGCGAGCGCTACGACGAGACACGCGGCGCCCGCTGACACGTCGGGCAGAAGTAGCTCGACCGGTTCATCCAGGCCCGGCGGCGCATCGGTGTGCCGCAGCGCCGGCAGGGCAGGCCCTCACGGCCGTACGCGTCCAGGGACCGGTCGAAGTAGCCCGACTCGCCGTTGACGTTGACGTAGAGGCTGTCGAAGCTGGTGCCGCCCACGGCGAGGGCCGCGTTCATCACGTCCCGGACATGGCCCAGGAGCATCAGGGTGCGCGGGCGCGTGAAGGTCGCCGTGGGACGCTCGTAGTGGATGCGGGCGCGCCACAGGGCCTCGTCCGCGTAGATGTTGCCGACGCCGCTGATCAGCGACTGGTCCAGCAGCGCCCGCTTGATCGTGGACCGCTTGCGGCGCAGCGCCTGGTGGAAGGCCTCGTCGTCGAAGAGCGGGTCGAGCGGGTCCCGGGCGATGTGCGCGATGACGTCGGGCAGGCCGTCCGGGGTGTTCTCGTGGAGGGACAGTCCGCCGAAGGTGCGCTGGTCGACGAAGCGGAGTTCGGTGCCCAGGGCGTCGGTGAAGCGGACGCGGATGCGCAAGTGCTTCTCGTCCGACGCCGTGTACGGCTGCACCAGCAGCTGGCCGCTCATGCCGAGGTGGGCCAGGATCGACTGGTCCGTGTCCTCCAGGGGCAGCCACAGGTATTTGCCGCGGCGGCTCGGGACGCCGATGCGGTGGCCCTTGAGCCGGTGCGCGAAGTCGTCGGCGCCGGCGAGGTGGCGACGCACCGCGCGCGGATGCAGCACCTCGGCATCGGCGACGGTCCGGTGGGCGACCCACCGCTCCAGACCACGCCGCACGACTTCGACCTCGGGCAACTCGGGCACGACTCTCCTTCTGTTCCGGCCCCTGAACGCTGGGACATGCGTCCGCAGCGTAGCGCGGCCGTACCGTCAGTCCGCCGGGCCGGTCGGCAGTACCCGGCCGTCGGCGGTGAGACCACGGGTCAGCAGGGCCTCGGCCTCGGCCGCTCGGCCCTGGGCCCGGAGCACCTCGACGAGGTCCCGTACGGCGTGGTGATCACCCTGGTCGATGAGCGCGCGCAGTTCCTCGGTCCGGCCGAGTTTCTTGAGCAGGTCGCGCCGCTGGTAGGGCGGCGAGTCCCCGCCGGGTCCGGTGATGAGGGCCACCGCCCGGTCGGTGTCGCCGAGCGCCACGAGGGCGTTCACGAGTGCGCTCGTGGTGTCGAACATGCCGGCGGTACGGCCTCCGAGGGCGTGCAGCCGGACGGCTTCGTCGAGATCGCCTTCCTCGATGGCCAGTCTGGTCAGCTCGCCCACCGCGTAGATGTCACCGGATGCCGCGCGCGCCCGCAGGTCCGCCACGCGGCCTGTCACACGCAGCAGTTCGGCCAGGTCCCCGCCCAGGTAGGAACCCTCGTCGGCGTGCGAGGTGAGCACCTCCACCGCCTGCTCGGTCTCGCCTCGGTCCCGCAGGAGCCGAGCCGCCTCCTGCGCCGCATCAGCGTGTCCTTCCGCCGCCCGCTCCAGCAGGGTGTCGATGTCGCCGATCTTCGCAAGCAGATGGGCCAGCATGAAGTCGACTTCGCCGTTGCCCTGGTCCACGAAGTCCCAGAGCATCTCGATGCCCTCGTCCGTCCGGCCCTTCTCGTGGAGGAGGTCGGCGAGACAGCAGGCCGCGTCGAAGTACCCCTCCTCCGTCAGTTCGTACAGCCGCTCGAGATTGCCCTCCTCCTTGTGCAGCTCGGCGAGGAACAGGAGGGCGTCGGGGTGCTCCCGTTCGTGGAGCATCTCCAAGATGGAGATGGCCTGTTCGTTCTCGTCCTCGTCGTGGAACAGCTGTGCCAGTCGGTACCAGGACCACAGGTCGTCCGGGTCGAGACCGTCGAGCAGCAGTGAGATCGCCAGCTGAGGATCCCCGTACTCGATGAGATGGCCGATCGCGTACTCATTGCCGGCTTCCGCCAAGTCGAGCAGTTCCTCGAAGTCCCAGCCCGCCAGAATCGTCCGGTACAGAGCGGCGTCCGGGGCACTGGACGCCGTCAGCCGGTCGGCCATCTCCTGGGCACCGGCCGCATCCCCCGACCCGCGGTAAAGCTCACCGAGCTCGCGCATGGCGGACGCGGAGCCTGCCTCGACCGCCTTGCGCAGCAAGGGAACGGCGGCAGCGAGGCGTTGCCGGGCAGCGGCGGCCGCTCCGGTCCTCACGACATCCGCGCGGTCGGTGAGGTGCTCGGCACACGCCCGCCAGAAGCTCTCCGGCGGCGGTACGGCACGTTGGGCCCGGCCGGTGTGGTGCAGCACGTAGTCGGCCACCCGGTAGCCGTCGGGGCGTCCCATCATGGGGCCGTGGCTGACGGGGACGAGAGCCGAGGTGGCGCCGAGCAGCGGTCCGGTCGCGTAGCCGAGCGCCTCCTCGAACCAGCCGTCCGGGGCGCCGGCCCGTTGGGCGGGGGTGCAGTAGCCCGGCGCGGCGGATCGCAGCAGAGCCTCGGGGACGGGTGACTGGACCCCCATCAAGGTCGCGTCCACGGCCGCGGTCATCAGGGCACGGGCATAGGGGTCGGCGTTCTCCCACCGATGGACGAGTTGCGGAGCCCCGGCGATGACCTGGGTCAGCCCGAAGTCCTGTGACTCCAGAGCCACGCGCAGCCGGCCGTCCGACTCGGCGAGAGCGACCGCGCGTCCCCGCTCGGCGGGGCTCAGGACTGCGCTGACGTGCACGGTCTCCGCGAGCTTGAGCAGTTCGCGCTCGGCACGGTTGCGATCGTCGTCCGTCGCGGAGGAGGGCGTCGCGGTCCAGGCGTCGTAGTAGTGCGGCCAGAGCGTGCCCACGAGCACCACGGGCTCCGGTCGGGCCAGCAGGGCGCGGACGGTCGCCGCCGTCAGTTGGTGCCGGCCGGACACGTGGTGCTGAAGTTCATCGAGCCAGATCACCAGCGGGCCGGTCAGCTGATCCATGACGGGGCCGATCACGCCGGCATCGGCGGGATGCAGCAGCCACCAGTCGGGCAGCAGGGCGCGGATCGCCTCGTGGAGCGACCGGGTCTTGCCGACCGACGAGCCACCCACCAGGAGAACGAATCCGCCGTCCCGTGCGGCCGCTCCAACCATCGGGCGCACTCCGTCGCCGTCCCGAGTGTCCAGGTCACGGGGCACGTAGGCGGGCAGGGCCGTGGGCTCGGCGCCCGTGACCCGGATAGGGCGGTGGACGCCGAGCCTGATCGGGTCGGCATCCCTGACGCGGACACACACCAGGGCCGAGGGTGTGGTCGGGGCGGGGCCGGTCTGCTCCTGCGCGGGCACGCGGACGGGCGCCTCCGGGCCGGTGATCAGGGTGACGCCACCGGGGACATCTCCGAACTGGATCAGGTCCCGGCCGACGACCGAGTGCTCCACCCGGCTCCGCTCGCCTTCCGCCGCCATCCGGTCTCCCAGGTCAGCCGCGGGCGGGGCGGCCGAGGTGGACGTCTCCGCCGACCGAGCCGATCTGGATGCTGTCCCCGCCGATCACACTGCCGGTGACGACCTGGGAGCCGTCGCCGGTGCGTAGGGGGGCAGGGGATCGGCCCAGCAGCGCCCGTACGTCGGCCGCCAGCTCCTCGTCGGCCAGGAGCGCCTTGCGGATGGCCTTGCGCAGCGCGGCGGTGGTGTCCGGGTCGTCCGGTTCCTCCACCACGTCGGCGAGGGCTTCGGGCAGTTCCTCACCGTCCGCACGGCTACCGAAGATCCGCTGCGCCAGCCGCCGGCCCAAGGCGACCGTCGCGCTCGCTGCCTCGTCCTGCGTACGCACCAGTACGGCGACGCCGTAGGCGCCCGCGGCCGCGGTGACGTAAGGGGTGATCTCCCCGACCACCTGTAAGACGTCCCCCGACACCCTTGTCCCCCCTCGGACCGGTGAATAGGCCGAACGCCCGCCCCGGCCGGGGCGGGCGTTCGGGTGCGCTCTGCGGCCGCCGCCCGGAGGCGGCGGCTGGTCAGCCGTCGACGGTGCCGTCGACGGCCGTGTGGGCGGCCTGCGCCGCCGCCGTCTGCGTCGCCTCGGCGGCCTTCGCCGCCTTGGCGCGCTCGTCCGCCGCGGCCCGGATGGACCGCCAGGCGGACTCGGCGGCCTGCTGCTCCGCCTCCTTCTTGCTGCGGCCGGTGCCGGTGCCGTACGAGACGCCTCCGACGCGGGCGGCAGCAGTGAAGGTCTTCTCGTGGTCGGGGCCGGTCTCCGTGACCAGGTACTCGGGGACACCGAGCCCCTCGGTCGCGGTGAGCTCCTGGAGACTGGTCTTCCAGTCCAGGCCGGCTCCGAGGTTCGAGGACTTCTCGATCAGGGGGTCGAACAGGCGGTGCACCAGCTCCGCCGCCGAGTCCAGGCCCTGGTCGAGGTAGACCGCGCCGATCACCGCTTCCAGGGTGTCGGCGAGGATGGACGCCTTGTCCCGCCCGCCCGTGCCCTCTTCACCGCGGCCGAGCCGGATGAAGGAGCCCAGGTCGAGCCCGCGGCCCACCTCGGCGAGCGCACGCGAGTTCACCACCGCGGCCCGCAGCTTGGCCAGCTGGCCTTCTGGCAGGTCGGGGTGGGTGCGGTACAGCGTGTCCGTGACCACGAGGCCGAGGACGGAGTCCCCGAGGAACTCCAGGCGCTCGTTGGTCGGCAGACCGCCGTTCTCGTATGCGTACGACCGGTGGGTCAGCGCGCGCACCAGAAGGGCGGACTCGACCTTGTAGCCGAGCCGCCCTTCCAGAAGCGTGTGGGACGAGGCCTGGTTGTCCGCCGGAGCACTCCCGCTGACGCGGGAAGACTTGTTCTTAGGCGTGGACACAGTGCCTCTCACCAGCCGCTCAGACCTCGAGGACCTGGCGCTTGTTGTAGGTGCCGCACGACGGGCACGCGATGTGCTGCAGCTTGGGCTCGTGGCAGCGCTCGCACGCAACCAGGGTGGGGACCGCAGCCTTCCACTGCGACCGGCGGTGGCGCGTGTTGCTGCGCGACATCTTCCGCTTCGGAACAGCCACGGCTACTTCTCCTGCTTCTCGTCGACGCCCGCTTCGGCGCCGCTCATCTCGTCCTTCTCGCCGTCCGACATGGTGTCGGCGAGTCCCTGCAAAGCCGCCCAACGGATGTCGACGGCGTCATGGTGGTGGTCCGGGTCGTCCGCCAGCCGTGCGCCGCACTCGGCACACAGACCAGGGCAGTCTTCCTGGCACACCGGCTGCATCGGCAGTGCGAGCACCACCGCATCACGCAGCACGGGCTCGAGGTCGAACAGGCCGTCCTCGAGGAAGAGCCTGTCCTCGTCTTCCTCGGCGTCGTCGCCCGGTTCCGCGATCACACGGCCCCGGTCGTCGGCGTCAGGGTACGAGAACATCTCCTGGAAGTCCGCTTCGAGCTCCAGCTCCAGCGGCTCCAGACACCTTACGCACTCCCCCTCGGCCGCGGCACGGGCGGTGCCTGTGACGAGCACCCCTTCCATGACCGACTCCAGGCGGAGTTCGAGCTCCACCGGGGCGCCTTCCGGCACTCCGATGACCCCCTTGATACCGAAGTCCTTGGGAGCGTCGACCGTGCGGGTCAGGCGCTGCAGCGCACCGGGCCGCCGGCCCAGCTCGTGTGTGTCGAACACGAGGGGGTTGCGGTGGTCGAGGCGGGCGTTCAGGGCCATTCCTGCTTTCGATCTGCTGAGCTCGGGGGGTCGCCGCCCTTCGGTGTTCCGGGCAGCGGTGATCGCGGACGTACGCGCGACCGAAGAGCCAGGATACTGGACCTTTCGCCGTCGGCCCAATCCGGTGCTCAGCCCTGGCCGCGGCCCTGCTCGTAGGCCCGCAACTGCTCGGCGCTGATCATGCTGGTGTCGAAGAGGCTGGTCTCGTCGAGGGCATAGCCCTGGTGCGTCTGGTGTCCCTGTTGCGCCTGCGCCTGCTGGGCCTGTTGCTGGACCTGGTTCGGGTCGTACGCGGCCTGCTGGGTGTCGTAGCCCTGGTAGGCGTAGGGATCGGCCTGCTGGTAGCCGTACGGGTCCTGCTGGGCGGCGTAGGCCGGCTGCTGGTAGCCGGCGTAGGGGTCGGGCTGCTGCTGGTAGCCGTAGGCCGGCTGCGGCTGTCCGTAGTCCTGCTGCTGGGCGGGCTGCCCGGCCGGGGGCTTCTCCTCCGCGAGGGCGGCCAGGCCGGCGAGGTAGTCGGCGTCGCTGGAGTGCTGGACGGTGCTGGTGTCGTCGGCGAGGGCGCCGAGGTCGTCGGTGGCGATCCGGCCGTGCAGCTTCTGCCGGCCGCGGCCGACGGCCTCCAGGGTCTTGGCGAGGACCGCCTCGAACGCGCCGAGCTTGGCGTCGACGTACTCGTCGGCGGTACGGCGCTGGGTCTCCGGGTCGTGGCTGCGCTCGGGGGCGTCCTCGTCCTCGTAGCCCTGCTCGTCGGTGCCGGGGCCGGTGCCGAGGAGCTTCTCGCGGCCGCGGCCGACGGAGCCGAGGGTCTTGGTGAGGACGACCTCGAAGTTGGCGAGCTTGGAGTCGACGTAGTCGTCGGCCTCGGCGCGGATCTCCTCGGCCTCCTGGCGGGCCTCGGCGAGGATCCGGTCGGCCTCGGCCTGGGAGCGGCGGGCGACCTCGGTGTCGGAGATCAGCGAGCCGCGCTCGGCGTGCGCGCCCTCGATGATCCGCTGGGCCTCCTGGCGGGCCTGCTCGACCATCTGCTCCCGGCCGCCGATCAGCTCCTGGGCCTGGGCGAGGGAGTCGGGCAGCGCCGCGCGGACCTCTTCCAGCAGGGAGAGCAGTTCGGCGCGGTTGACCACGCACGAGGCCGACATGGGCATGGACCGGGCGCCGGAGACCGCGGCGACGATCTCGTCGAGCTTCTTCTGCACGTCCACCGTGTGCTCGCCACTCTCTACAGATGCGTTGGAGACGGACGGGACGACTGTACGGCCACGGGGTCACCGGGGGACACCGGGTGACGGCTTGTCAGGCTCCCGGGGGGCGCCCGGGGCGCGTTCAGTCCTTGCGCAGGCGCTCGGTGAGGACCTGGAGGACCTCGGCGGGCACCAGGTGGGAGACGTCGCCGCCCCAGGTCGCGACCTCCTTGACCAGGGAGGACGACAGGAAGCTGTAGGTGGGGTTGGTGGGGATGAAGAGGGTTTCGACACCGGAGAGGCCGTTGTTCATCTGGGCCATCTGCAGCTCGTAGTCGAAGTCGCTGACCGCGCGCAGGCCCTTCACGATGGCGGGGATGTCGCGCTGCTTGCAGAAGTCGACGAGCAGGCCGTGGAAGGCCTCCACGCGGACGTTGCCGTACTCGGCGGTGACCCGGCGGATCAGGTCGATCCGCTCGTCGATCTCGAACAGGCCCTTCTTCGACTGGTTGATCATCACCGCGACGTAGACCTCGTCGTACAGCCTGGAGGCGCGGGAGATGATGTCGAGATGTCCGTTGGTGATCGGGTCGAACGACCCGGGACAGACGGCGCGGCGCACTTGTGATCCCTCGCTCTCCGGTCCGGTCATCGTGCGTCTTCGCACGTAGAGGCGGCGCGACCGTACCAAAACGTTCCCTCGCCGTAGCGACGGGCCCGGAGGGGTTCGAAACCCTCGGGCCATCGGAATTCGCCGCCTCTGGTGCTGCGCTCCACGGTGACGAGGGCTTCTTCGGCGAGCCAGCGTTCCGAGCGGAGTGTGAGCAGGATCTCGCGAAGATCGTCGTCCGTGACGGCGTACGGGGGGTCGAGGAAGACGAGGTCGTACGGGGCGTCGGGGGGTGTGGTGCGGATGATCTGTTCCGCTTTGCCCGCTCTGACCTCGGCGCCGGGGAGGCCGAGGTTCTTGACGTTCTCGCGGACGACGCGGGCGGCTCTGGCGTCGGCCTCGACCAGGAGCGTGTGGCCCGCGCCTCGGGACAGGGCCTCCAGGCCGACGGCTCCTGATCCCGCGTAGAGGTCGAGGACGCGTTCGCCGTCCAAGGGGCCGCCGAGGAGGGATTGCCAGGTGGAGAACAGGCCCTCGCGGGCACGGTCCGAGGTGGGGCGGGTTCCTGTGCCTGGCGGGACGGCCAGGCGGCGTCCGCCGGCTGTGCCGGCGATCACGCGGGTCATCTTCGGTCCTTGGTCGTGGGCGGCTTTCCGTATCAGTGTGGCTGGTCGCGCAGTTCCCCGCGCCCCTAAAGGAGGGTCAGTCACCTTCACCCCTTTTCCAGGTACTGCTCCCTCTCCTCGTCCAGCAAGGCGTCCAGAGCCGTCCGGAGTGCGGGAAGGTGGGTCAGCTCCGGGTCGGCGGTCACCACTGCCGTCGCCTCCTGTCTGGCCTCCGCGATGATCTCCTCGTCCTCGATGACGGCGAGGACCTTCAGGGAGGTCCGGGCTCCGGACTGCGCCTGGCCCAGGACGTCGCCCTCGCGGCGTTGTTCCAGGTCGATGCGGGAGAGCTCGAAGCCGTCGAGGGTGGAGGCCACGGCGTTCAGGCGCTGGCGGGCCGCGCTCGCCTCGGGCATCTCGGTGACCAGGAGGCACAGGCCGGGCGCCGAGCCCCGTCCGACGCGGCCGCGCAGCTGGTGGAGCTGGGAGACGCCGAAGCGGTCGGCGTCCATGATCACCATGGCGGTGGCGTTCGGGACGTTGACGCCGACCTCGATGACCGTCGTGGCGACCAGGACGTCGGTCTCGCCGGCGGCGAAGCGGCGCATGACCGCGTCCTTGTCGTCCGGGTGCATCCTGCCGTGCAGGACCTCGACCCGCAGGCCCTGCAGCGGGCCCTTGGCCAGGTGTTCGGCCACGTCGAGGACGGCGAGGGGCGGGCGCTTCTCGGCGGCGTCCTCCAGGGACTCCTGGGGCTTCTTCCGGCCGGTCTTCTTCGGGTCGTCCTCCTCGTCGCCGATGCGGGGGCAGACGACGTACGCCTGGTGGCCGTTCTCCACCTCCTCGCGGACCCGTTCCCACGCGCGGGCCAGGAAGTGGGGCTTGTCGGCGGCCGGGACCACATGGCTGGCGATCGGCGAGCGGCCGGCCGGGAGCTGGTCGAGGACGGAGGTCTCCAGGTCGCCGAAGACCGTCATCGCGACCGTGCGCGGAATGGGCGTGGCCGTCATGACCAGCAGGTGCGGGGGCTGTTTTCCCTTGCCGCGCAGGGCGTCGCGCTGCTCGACGCCGAAGCGGTGCTGTTCGTCGACGACGACCAGGCCGAGGTCGTGGAACTGCACCTTGTCCTCGATCAGCGCGTGCGTGCCGATGACGATGCCGGCCTCGCCGGTGGTGAGGTCGAGCAGGGCCTGGCGGCGGGCGGCCGTGCCCATGGAGCCGGTGAGCAGCACCACCTTGGTGGCCTGCTCGGCCCCGCCCAGCATGCCGCCCTCGGCCAGCTCGCCCATCATCTCGACGATGGACCGGTGGTGCTGCTGGGCGAGCACTTCGGTGGGGGCGAGCATGGCGGCCTGCCCGCCGGCGTCGACCACGGCGAGCATGGCGCGCAGGGCGACCATGGTCTTCCCGGAACCCACCTCCCCCTGGAGCAGCCGGTGCATCGGGTGTTCCGTCGCCAGGTCGGCGAAGATCTCGCGGGAGACCCGCTGCTGGCCCTCGGTGAGGGTGAACGGGAGGCGGGCGTCGAAGGCCGTGAGGAGGCCGTCCGGGGACGGCTCGCGGGCGACCGCCGGGAGTTGGGCGTCCGCGTGACGGCGGCGGGCGAGGGCGACCTGGAGGACGAAGGCCTCGTCCCACTTGAGGCGGGAGCGGGCGTCCTCGATGTCGGCCTTGGTGTGCGGGCGGTGGATCTTGAGGAGGGCTTCGGGGAGCGGGACCAGGCCGCGGCCCTCGCGCAGGCCGTCCGGGAGCGGGTCGACGGCCTCCTGTGCCGTGGGCAGGACCGTCTGGATCGCCTTGCCGATCTTCCAGGACTCCAGCTTGGCGGTGGCGGGGTAGATCGGGATCAGGGCGCCCGCCCAGGTCTCCACGGACTCCTCCGGGTCGCCGCGCAGCAACTCGTAGGCAGGATGGGCGAGTTGGAGGCGGCGGTTGAAGACGGAGACCTTGCCCGCGAACATCGCGCGGGTGCCCGGCAGGAGTTCTTTGTGGGGCTTGTGGACGCCTGCGCCGAAGAAGACGAGTTGGAGCCGGCCGCTGCCGTCCGTGATCGTGACCTCCAGGCGCTGGCCCTTGCCGCGCGGGGCCTTGGCGGAGGCGAAGGTGTGCAGGCGGGCGTCGGCGACCTGCGCGACCACCGTGACGTGCTCGTCCATGGGGAGGTCGGCGAGCTGGGTGAGCTGGCCGCGCTCCTCGTATCTGCGGGGGTAGTGGTGGAGCAGATCGCCGACGGTGAGCAGGCCGAGGTGCTCGGCCATCACCTTCGCGGTGGCGGGGCCGAGCACCGACTTCAGCGGTTGTCGCAGGGGTTCTTCCAGTGCGGGCACGAGATCCATTGCACACCACGCCACTGACAATGGCGCCCAGGCCGCGGCGGAGGCCGCCGTATACGTCCCGGAAATCCCTGGTCAGGCGGCCGGTTCGGGCCTTAGGATGACGCGCCCCCGGCCTTTTACGCGGTCACCGCCTCACCGGGACCGCCCGACCCCGCGCCGTCGCGAGTCCCCCACCGGCGCCGTGATGATGGACTCCCAGACCTCACAGGCATCCCAGGCACCCCGTTCTCCTCGATCACCTCATACGTTCCAGGTCGACCTGCGTGGTCTGGTGGACCTGCTCTCCCACCACCTCTACTCCAGTCCCAAGGTGTACCTGCGCGAGCTGCTGCAGAACGCCGTGGACGCCATCACGGCCAGACGCGCGGAGGAGCCCGGCGCCCCGGCCCGGGTGCGGCTGTACGCGGAGGGCGGGGCCCTGCGGGTCGAGGACACCGGCGTGGGGCTCACCGAGGCGGACGTGCACAGCCTGCTGGCCACCATCGGGCGCAGTTCCAAGCGCGCCGAGGGCCTCCAGGAGGCCAGGGCCGACTTCCTCGGGCAGTTCGGCATCGGCCTGCTGGCCTGTTTCGTCGTCGCCGAGCGCATCCGGGTCGTCAGCCGCAGCGCCCGTACGCCCGGGGCGCCGCCCGTGGAGTGGACGGCGTCCGACGACGGTTCGTACACCGTGCGGACCCTGCCGGACGCCGAGCGTCCCGAACCGGGCACCACCGTGCACCTGGTGGCCCGGGCCGGGGCCGCGGAGTGGCTCGCGCCCGAGCGGGTCGAGGCGCTGGCCCGGGACTTCGGGTCGCTGCTGCCGTACGACGTCCGGGTGGGCGACGAGGCGGTGACCGACCTGCCCGCGCCCTGGGACCGGCCGTATCCGGGCCCGGCGGCCCGCCGCGTCGCCCTCGCCCGGCACTGCCACGACCTGTTCGGCTTCACGCCGCTGGACACGATCGACCTGTCCGTGCCGCTGGCGGGCGTGCGCGGGATCGCGTACGTGCTGCCGTCGGCGGTCAGCCCGGCCCGGCGCGCCGGTCACCGCGTGCACCTGAAGGGCATGCTGCTGACCGAGCGGGCCGAACAGCTGCTGCCCGACTGGGCGTTCTTCGTGCGCTGCGTGCTCGACACGGACAGCCTGCGGCCCACGGCGTCGCGGGAGGCGCTGTACGAGGACGAGACGCTGGCCGCCGTGCGGGAGGCGCTGGGCGAAAGGATCCGCGCCTGGCTGACGGGGCTCGCGGCGGGCGATCCGGAACGGCTGGCCGCGTTCCTGTCGGTGCACCACCTGGGCGTGAAGTCGCTGGCCCGGCACGACCGGGAGATGCTGCGCACGATGCTGCCGTGGCTGCCCTTCGAGACGACCGACGGGCGGCTGTCCCTGGAGGAGTTCGCGCAGCGGCACCCTGTCGTGCACTTCACGCGGACCGTCGAGGAGTACCGGCAGGTCGCGCCGATCGCGTCCGCGCAGGGCATCGGCGTGATCAACGGCGGTTACACGTACGACAGCGAGCTGGTGGAGGCGCTGCCGTCGGTGCGGCCGGGAACGGTGGTCGCCGAGCTGGACGCCGACACGGTGACCGCTCACCTGGACGCGGTCGACCCGGCCGAGGAACTGGCCCTGTCCGGCTTCCTGGCGGCCGCGCGGGCCCGGCTCGACCCGCTGGGCTGTGACGTGGTGCTGCGGGCCTTCCACCCGCTGTCCGTGCCCGCGCTGCACCTCGACGACCGGGAGGCCCGGCACGAACAGGCCCGGGCGGACGCCGAGGCGCGGGCCGACGACCTGTGGGCGGGCATCCTCGGCTCCCTGCGCGGCAGCGCCCCCCGCGCGCGGCTGGTGCTCAACCACCTCAACCCGCTGGTGCGGCGGATCGGCGCGCTGCCCGACCCGGAGCTGATCGGCACGGCGACGGAGTCGCTGTACGGGCAGGCGCTGCTGATGGCGCAGCGGCCTCTCCGGCCCGCCGACTCGGCGCTGCTCAACCGGGCGTTCATCGGCCTGCTGGAGTGGGCCACGCACAGCGAGGACGGTCGTGCATGAGCGGGATCACGGACTTCGACGCCCTGCGCCGGGCGATGGCGGAGAACGCCGAGCAGCCGGAGGGGCCGGCCCGCAACGCGCGGGCGGAGGAGCTGCTGACGGCGGCCGAGAAGCTGGATGTCCCGCTCGCCGTGATCGAGGCGCTCGGGCACCAGCTGAAGGTCTACAACTACAGCTCCGAGAAGGGGAAGATGTTCGTCCCCTTCGCGCGTCTGCTGCGCATGTGGGACGAACGGCCCGAGGACTTCGACGCGTACGAGACCCACTCGCTGCACTGGGTCTTCAAGTGGGTGTCGTCCGGCATGCTCGACCAGCCGCACATCCCGCTCGCCTCGATCGAGAAGTGGCTCGGCGAGATGGAGCACCGCTACCGGCTCGCCGGGCACTCCGAGCGGGCCGTGCGCAGCGCCGAGCACAGTGTGGCCGCGCATGTCGGGGACGTGGCGCGGGCCGAGCGGGCGTACGCCGCGTGGCTGGCGGCCGACCGGGACGCCATGGCCGACTGCCATGCCTGCGAGCTGCACGGGCAGGGCTGGTGGCAGGCGGAGCTGGGCCGGGACGCGGAGGCGCTCGAGCTGTGGCGGCCGGTGCTGGACGGCGAGTACACCTGCGCCCACGAGCCGCACACGGCCCTGGCGTCCTCCCTGGTGCCGCTGCTGCGGCTGGGCCGGGCGGACGAGGCCCGGGCCAACCACCTGCGGGGCTTCCGGCTCGTACGGGCCATGGAGAGCATGCGCGGCGCGTACGCGGAGCACGTGGAGTTCTGCGCGCTGACCGGCAACGAGGCGCGGGGGCTGGAGCTGCTCGCCGAGCGGCCGGCGTACTTCACGGACGACGGGCATCCGCAGAGCAGGCTGGAGTTCATGAGCGTGGCGGCCCTGCTCATGGACCGCCTGACCGCACTCGGTCTGGGCGACCGGCAGGTGCCCGGTCCGGCCGGCCGGGAGTGGACCGCCCGCGAACTGGCCGCACACGCGCGTGCGCAGGCCCTGGAACTGGCGGCGCGCTTCGACGAGCGCAACGGCACGATGTACGTCACCGAGCGGGCACGCGCGCGCATGGCGCGGAAGCCGCTGGAGGAGCGGCTGCCGCTGGGGGTGCGCTCGGTGCGGCCCGTCCCGCCGCCCGCTCCCCCGGTGCTCGCGGCCCCCGCCGCCGGCCGGCCGGATCTGCCCGCGCTGCTGGCCGAGGCGCGGCGGCTGTCGGACACCTTGCGGCCGGGCGCCGTGGAGGCCTGGGCTGCGGTCGCCGCCGCCGCGGAGGGCGTCGAGCTGAACCCGCGCGACCGGGCCGAGATGGCCGACCACGAGGCGATGGCCCTCGGCCCGGAGGGGGTCGCGCTCTTCGAGCGGGCCGCCGGGCTCTACGCGGAGGCGGGCGACCCGGGCGAGGCCCTGGCGGCACGCGCGCGTGGGGCGTACGTACGCGCGCTGGCCGGTGACGTGGCCGAGGCGGTCGCGGCCGTGGCCGTCCCGTACGAGGAGGTCCTCGCGCTGTACGCGGCCGGCGGCACGGGGCTGCGGCAGACGGCGTCGGTCCTGATGGGACGGGCCCGGACCCTGATGCGCCGGGCGCACGAGGAGCCCGGTACGGACGCGGGGCGCGCCGCGGCCGAAGCCGCCGTCCGTGAGGTGCTGGCGCTCGTCGACGGGCGGACCGGGGAGGACGTACGGCTGGCCGCGCGGGCCGCCGAGGCCCGGGCGATGCTCGGCGAGCTGGCGGGGCTGGCCGGGGACGTGAGGTCGGCGGCGGAGCTGTTCGCGCGGGGCGCGGCGGAGTTCGTCGCGGCGGGGCTGCCCTGGTTCGCGGTGGAGTACGAGGCCCGGCTGGCCTCGCTGGCCCACCACCTCGGTGACATGGCCGAGGCGGAACGGGCGCTGCGGGCGGCCCTGGAGCACGGCGGCGCCCAGCTGGAGGCGCCCGGGCGGGCCCAGCTGCACCTGCAGCTCGCGGAGCTGGTCGGCGGCCGGGGCGATGCCGTGGAGGCCGCCGGACACGCCCTGGAGGCCGCGCACTGGGCCGACGAGGCGGGTGAGAGCGCGACGCTGGGCGCCTGGGCCCGGCAGCAGCTCGGCGGGTTCCTGCTGCGGCAGGGGCGGTGGGCCGAGGCCGCGGAGGTGCTGGAGTCGGCCCTGCCCGATCTGACCGCCGAGACGCACGGCGACGGGGCGGTGGTGCAGACGCAGTGGTGGCTCGGCGACTGCCTGAGCGAACTCGGCGAGCACCGGGCCGCCGCCGAACGGCGCCTGCAGGCGGCCGAGATCGCCCGGCACTGGCCCGAGCAGCACGACCACGCGACCCTTGCCCACCTGGCCGGGGAGTCCCTCGGGGAGGCCGGGCTGGCCGCCGAGGCGGACCGGGCCTACGCCCGCGCGGGCGCCCTGTGGCGCGAGCTCGGCAACGTCCCTGGGCTGGTCCGCTCGCTGCGCGCCCGCGCCTGGCTCGCGCTGGACGGGCGGGACGGGCCGGAGGACGCACGCGGCCTGATGACGGAGGCGGTCCGGGCCTGCGAGGCGGCGCTGGACACGACGGCCGACGAGGAGTCCCGGCAGCAGCTCGTGGCCGAACTGGGCCATACGCACCGGCAGTTCGGCGACGTGCTGGTCCGTTCCGTCGCCGAGGACGCCGAGGACGCCTCGGTCCGGGCCGTGTTCGAGGAGGCGCTGGCCCAAGTGCTGCTGTCGGCCGGGGTGTTCGCCTCCCTCGGGGCGGGCGCGCTGCACAGCCGCACCGGCTCCGAGCTCGCCGCGGGCCGGCTGGAGGCCGACCTGGGCCGGACCGCCGACGCGGCGGCACGCGCGCGTGCGGTGCTGGCGGTGTACGAAGGGTACGAGGGGTACGACGACGAGGAGACCGGGGACAGCGAGGGGGCCCTGGCCCGGCGGGCGGAGGCCGAGCAACTGCTCCGGCTCCTGACGGGCTCCTGACAGATCGCGCTCCTGACAGACCGGTCCGGCTCCGGACGGCCCCGGACGCAGGGCTACTCCACGCCGATGAGCAGCAGGGAGCCCTGCCGTCCGCCCCGGTACACGACGGTGTCGACGGCGAGGTACCCCTCGCGGACCCGGCCCTCCAGGTGCTCGGCGATGGTCTCGGGGGCCTCGTCACCGAGGACCAGGGTGACCATCTCCCCCCCGGCCGCGAGCATGCGGTCCAGGACGGTCTCGGCCGTGGCCGCGACGTCCGAGCCGATCACGGCCACGTCGCCGTCGATCAGGCCGAGGACGTCCCCGGCCTGGCAGATGCCGGCCATCGTCCAGGACTGGCGTTCGGCGACGGTGACCTCGGCGTAGCGGGTGGCGCCGGCGGCCGAGGTCATCGACACGACGTCCTCGTCGAAGCGGCGCTCCGGCTCGTGCACGGCCAGTGCCGCGATGCCCTGGACCGCCGAGCGGGTCGGGATGAGGGCGACGCGGACCCCCTCGGTGCGGACCTGCTCGGCCGCCGCCGCGGCGGTGTGGCGCAGGTCGGCGTCGTTGGGCAGCAGGACGACCTCGCGCGCGTGGGCCCGCCGTACGGCCTGCACGAGCTCCCCGCTCGCGGGCGGCTCCCCGGGGCGCGCGAGCACGGTGGTGGCACCGGCCTCGGAGTACAGCCCGGCCAGCCCCTCGCCGGGCACGACCGCCACGACGGCCCGCTGGGCGCGCTCCCGGGGCGGCCGCTCGGCGCCGGTGGTGTGCACGTCGCCCGCGCCGAAGTGCGTGATGCGGATCCGGTACGGCCGCCCGGCCTCGATGCCGGCCTCCACGGCGGCGCCCGCGTCGTCGACATGCACGTGGACGTTCCACAGCCCGTCGCCGCCGACCACGACGAGCGAGTCCCCGAGGGCGTCGAGCCGCTCCCGCAACCGCGTCACGGCGGCGTCCCCGGCCTCCAGGAGGTAGATCACCTCGAAGGCGGGCCCGTCCCGGCCGGGCGCGTCCTGGCCGAGCGCGTCCTGGCCGGGCACGGCGACGCCGTCGGCGCCTTCGCCGGGGTCGGCACAGGCCGGGAGGGGGTCGGCGAGGGACTCCACGCGCGCGTGCGGCGCGCCGGCCGTGACGCCCCGCGCCCCGGACGCCCCGGACGCCCCGGGACCGGCCAAACCGGAACCGACCAGGCCCGGGTCGGCCGGGCTGGGATCGACCAGGCCCGGCCCGGCCGGGCCGGGAACCGCGCCGGACCGCGCCGCCACCGAGTCCTCGGCCCCCGACGCGGGCAAAACACCCGCCGACAGCGCTCCGGCCGAACCGTCGGACGCCGCCCCGGGCACCACGCGCGCGTGCGCCCCCACCGGCTCCCCGGCCCCCGGCCCGGCCCCCCGGGCCTCCGGCACCCGCCCGGCACCCGTCACCGGCCCGCGCGGCCTCTCCCCCGTGAACGTCTCCACCAGCGCCCCGAGCACGGCCACCAGCCCCCGTCCGCCGGCGTCGACCACCCCTGCGCGCTCCAGCACGGGCAACTGGTCCGGGGTCGCGGCGAGGGCCTCGCGCGCTCCCTCGTAGGCGGCCCGTGCGACCCTCCCGCAGTCGCCCCCGCCCCCGTCACCGTCACCGTCGGCGGCGTCGGCGGCGTCGGCCGCGGCCGAGGCGACCGTGAGGACCGTGCCCTCCACGGGATGGGCCACGGCCTGGCGGGCGGAGTCGGCCGCGTGCCGCAGGGCGAGCCGCAGGCCCCGGCCGTCCGCGTGCGCGCTCGTGTCGTCCGCCAGCACCTGGGCCATGCCGCGCAGCAGCTGGGCGAGGATCGTCCCGGAGTTCCCGCGGGCACCGATCAGCGCCCCGTGCGCCATGGCCCGCACCGCGTCGGAGAGCGTCGGCCGGTCCTCCGTCCCGGAGCCCGCCGCGTGCCCCACGAACACCGCCTCGACGGCCGCGACCGCCGACTCCACGGTCAGGTACAGGTTCGTGCCGGTGTCCCCGTCCGCCACGGGATAGACGTTGATCGCGTCGATCTCCTCGCGCGCCCGCCCCAGCGTCTCGAGCGCGAGGCCGCACCAGGTGCGCACCGCGAGAGCATCGAAGAATGTCTGCGGCACCTGCGCCACTGCGCCTCCCTGAGCTGCTGGACGTGGCAGGCAGCGTAGACCCCGGGACGGTGTCCGCCGGAAGAGGGCCGGGGCGAGGCCCTGAGCTGCCATGGTAGTTTCGCTCTACGGGTGCAGCCGTTGTATGCTGCTCCGGTTGCCCGATCCTGATCGGGCCTTCCCCCTGGCAGCGCCACTCAGATCTCGACCGGCTCCTGGAGCCACAAGATCTCGATCCCGGCATGCCGGGATTAACCGTAAGTGCATCTGAAGTCTTTGGAGTGACCCGTGGCTGCCAACTGCGACGTCTGCGGCAAGGGGCCGGGCTTCGGCAACAACATCTCGCACTCGCACCGCCGTACGTCCCGTCGCTGGAACCCGAACATCCAGCGTGTGCGTACCGTGGTGGGCGGGACGCCGAAGCGCGTGAACGCTTGCACCTCGTGCATCAAGGCCGGCAAGGTCTCGCGCTGACGCTCAGCTAGCGCGCGGCCACTGCTGGTTCGCTTGCAGAGCCGGTCCACCTCTGGTGGACCGGCTCTTTGCCGCGCCCGGAGCGGAGCGGCTACGCGTCGCAGCAGTACCTGGGGCGCCCACGCGTCGCGGGCGCGCTCGGATCGGCTACGCCTCGCGCCGGAACCCCCAGCCGTGGTCCACCGGACCGATGCCCCCGCCGAGCGCGAAACCGGCCGCCACCGCCCCGGTGACGTACTCCTTGGCCGCCGCCACCGCCTCCGGCACGGAGTCGCCCTTGGCGAGCTGCGAGGCGATCGCGGAGGCGAGCGTGCAGCCGGTGCCGTGGGTGTGGCGGTTGTCATGCCTCGGCGCCCGGAGCCAGTGCTCCTCGGAACCGTCCGTGAGCAGGTCCACGGCGTCCCCGGAGAGGTGGCCGCCCTTGATCAGCGCCCAGCGCGGCCCGTACGCCAGCACCGCCGCCGCGGCCCGCCGCATCTCCCCCTCCGACTCCACGCGCACGCCCGTCAGCTGGGCCACCTCGTCGAGGTTGGGGGTGGCGACCGTAGCCGCCGGCAGCAGCTTCGTACGGACGGAGTCCAGCGCGGAGGCGGCCAGCAGGGAGTCGCCGTGCTTGGAGACCCCGACCGGGTCGACGACCGCCGGGGCATCCGTCCCCGCGATCAATTCGGCGACCGCCTCGACGAGTTCGGCCGAGGCGAGCATGCCGGTCTTGACCGCCTGGACGCCGATGTCGTCGACGACACTGCGGTACTGGGCGCGCACGGCCTCCACCGGCAGCTCCCAAGCTCCCTGCACGCCCATGGAGTTCTGCGCTGTCACCGCCGTGACGACGCTCATGCCGTGCACGCCGAGCGCGAGCATCGTCTTCAGGTCGGCCTGGATGCCCGCGCCCCCGCCCGAGTCGGAGCCCGCCACCGTCAGGACGTTGGGGATCACGAGTCCGTCTCCCCGAAGTGGTCCCAGCCGCCCTTGCTGGTCCACGGCGCCCCGTCGACCGTCACCTGGGGCAGCGCCGAGGGGTTGAGGACCTCGCCGATGACCTTCCAGCGGGCGGGCAGCTTCACGTCCGGCGGGAAGGTCGCCACGATCGCGTGGTCCTCTCCCCCGGTCAGCACCCACTGCATCGGGTCGACGCCGACGGCCTGCCCGATGTCGTTCATCTGGGAGGGGATGTCGATCGCCTGGGAGCGGATGTCGATGCGCACCTTGCTGGCCTCGGCGATGTGCCCCAGGTCGGCGATCAGCCCGTCGCTCACGTCGCACATCGCGGTCGCCCCGAGCCCGGCGGCGGCCGGCCCCGCGTGGTACGGCGGCTCGGGCCGCCGGTGGGCCTCCACGAAGGCCCGCGGCGAGCGGAACCCCCGGGACAGCACCGCGAAGCCGGCCGCCGACCAGCCCAGCCAGCCCGTCACCGCGACGAGGTCGCCGGGCTGCGCGCCCGCCCGCGTCACGGGCTCCTGGTTGCGCAGATCACCGAGCGCGGTGATCGACACCATGATCGAGTCGCCGCGTACGACGTCCCCGCCGACCACGGCGGCGCCCGCCACCTGGCACTCGTCGCGCAGGCCGTCCATCAGCTCGCTCGGCCACGTCACCGGCAGCTCGGCCGGGACGACCAGGCCGAGCAGCAGCGCGGTCGGCACGGCGCCCATGGCGGCGATGTCGGCGAGGTTCTGCGCGGCCGCCTTGCGGCCCACGTCGTAGGCCGTCGACCAGTCGCGGCGGAAGTGCCGGCCCTCCACCAGGATGTCCGTACTGGCCACGACCCTGCGGTCGGGCGCGGCCACCACGGCGGCGTCGTCGCCGGGGCCGACCCGGACCGCCGGGGTGGTGGTCAGACGGGAGGTGAGCTCCCTGATGAGCCCGAACTCACCGAGCTCACCAACAGTGCCCTTCATTGCCCTTTCTCCCCTTCTGTCCCTGTCCGTGCCCGGTCGCGAGGCATCTCGGTCCTCGCTACGGTCGAAGTGACCGTCACGTTCTGCCGGACCCGTGCCCCGGCGCGCAAGACCCGGTGCCCGCAGGTCTCCCCGCGGCGAGCGGCGACGCGATACCGTGGCGTTCCTTTTCCCCACATGATCCTCGTGGCCGCCCTGGAGGTTCCGTGGTACAGGCGTACATCCTGATCCAGACGGAGGTCGGCAAGGCGTCGACCGTCGCCGAGACGATCAGCAAGATCCCTGGAGTCATCCAGGCCGAGGACGTGACAGGACCCTACGACGTGATCGTGCGGGCCCAGGCGGACACCGTCGACGATCTCGGCCGCATGGTGGTCGCCAAGGTCCAGCAGGTGGACGGCATCACCCGCACCCTGACCTGCCCGGTCGTGCATCTGTAGCCCCCGTCTACCCTGAGCCGGTGAACTCTTTCCGTCACCGGCACCGCTCTGTCTGCCGCGTTGTCCTCCGCCTGCCCGCTCTCGCGCTGTTGATCACTGCCGCGGGCTGCTCCTCAGCAGACGACAGCGCGTCGGCGGCGGTTCCCGATCCGGACGCGAAGGCCACGGAACTGTGCCGGAACCTGAACAAGGTACTGCCCGCGAAGGTGGACGGTGAGCGTCGCCAGGATCCCGAGCCCGCGTCGGCGCTGACGGCGGGCTGGGGCAGCCCGGCGATCATACTTCGCTGCGGTGTGCCGCAGCCGCCGAAGATGGTCGATCCGAAGGTGGCTCAGGGCCGGGACGCGGACGCGGTCGCCGGGGGCGTGAACGGGGTCGACTGGCTGATGGAGAAGCAGGGCGACGAGGGATACCGGTTCACGACCGCCAACCGGGAGACGTACGTCGAGGTCCGGGTGCCGGAGGGCGTGGACAGCTCGGGCGTGCTGATCGATCTGGCCGCCGCCGTGAAAAAGGCGATCCCCGAGGGGATCGCCTCCTGAGTCCTGCCGGTCGCTCTCGGAAGTCCTGCCGGTCGTTCCCGAAAGTCCTGCCGGTCGCTCCCGAAACCGGTTCAGCGCAGGCCCGTCGACCGGCGCAGGGCCGCCTGCACCAGGCGGTCGATCAGCTCCGGGTAGCTCACCCCGCTCGCCTGCCACATCTGCGGGTACATCGAGATGGGCGTGAAGCCGGGCATCGTGTTGATCTCGTTGATCACGAACTCGCCGTCCTCGGTGAGGAAGAAGTCCGCGCGGACCAGACCCTCGCAGGACGCCGCCTCGAAGGCGTCGACCGCCAGGCGCTGCACCTCGGCCGTCTCCTCGGGCGTGAGGGGCGCGGGCACGATCCCCGGCGTCGAGTCGATGTACTTGGCCTCGAAGTCGTAGTACGCGTGCGCGTCGGGCGAGGGGATCTCCGCCGGTACGGAGGCCCGGGGGCCGTCCTCGAACTCCAGGACGCCGCACTCGATCTCGCGGCCGCGCAGGGCCGCCTCGACGAGGATCTTGGGGTCGTGCCGCTGGGCCTCGGCGATCGCCTCGTCCAGGCCGGAGAGGTCGTCGACCTTGGTGATGCCGATCGACGAACCCGCGCGCGAGGGCTTCACGAACAGCGGCCAGCCGTACTCGCCGGCGAAGTCGACGATCTTCTTGCGGGCGGCGGCCTCGTCACGCTCCCACTCGCGCGGCCGGATCACCACGTACGGGCCCACCGAGAGCCCGAAGGAGGTGAAGACCCGCTTCATGTACTCCTTGTCCTGGCCGACGGCCGAGGCGAGCACGCCCGAACCCACGTACGGGACGCCGGAGAGCTCCAGGAGGCCTTGGAGGGTGCCGTCCTCGCCGTACGGGCCGTGCAGCACCGGGAAGACCACGTCGACCTCGCCGAGCGCCTTGGGGACCGACCCGGGCTCGCTGTAGACGACTTCGCGGTTGGCCGGGTCGACCGGGAGGATCACCCCGCCCTCGGCGGACTCGGCGAGGGCGTCGACGCTCGGCGGGCGCCGGTCGACGATCGCCATCCGCTCCGGTTCGTCCGCCGTGAGCGCCCAACGGCCGTCCTGGGTGATGCCGATCGGGAGGACGTCGTACTTCGTCCGGTCGATGGCCTTGAGGACGGCGCCGGCGGTGACCACGGAGATCCCGTGTTCGGAGCTGCGCCCGCCGAACACGACGGCCACACGCGGCTTGCGAGGCGGCTGCTCGGGGCTCTGGGGGAGGTTCTCGGTGCTCATATCGGCTTGAGAGTACCCGTTGGTAGGGCCCCAAGACAGCGCCCGCCGCCTCGCGTCGCTCAGCGTCGTTCGGGCTTCGCGCTGCGCGACATCAGCTCCTTGAGAGCCACCACCGGAGGCTTGCCCTCGTGCACGATGCCGACGACCGTCTCCGTGATCGGCATGTCGACGCCGTGCCTGCGGGCCAGATCCAGCACCGACTCGCAGGACTTGACGCCCTCGGCGGTCTGCTTGGTGACCGCGATGGTCTCCTGGAGCGTCATGCCCTTGCCGAGGTTGGTGCCGAAGGTGTGGTTGCGCGACAGCGGCGAGGAGCAGGTGGCCACCAGGTCGCCCAGGCCCGCCAGTCCGGAGAAGGTCAGCGGGTCGGCGCCGAGGGCCATGCCGAGCCGGGTGGTCTCGGCGAGGCCGCGGGTGATGAGCGAGCCCTTGGCGTTGTCGCCGAGGCCCATGCCGTCCGCGATGCCGACGGCGAGGCCGATGACGTTCTTCACGGCTCCGCCCAGTTCGCAACCCACCACGTCCGTATTGGTGTACGGGCGGAAGTACGGCGTGTGGCAGGCGGCCTGGAGCCGCTGGGCGACGGCCTCGTCGGTGCAGGCGACGACGGCCGCGGCCGGCATCCGCGCGGCGATCTCCCGGGCCAGGTTGGGCCCGGTGACGACGGCGATCCGGTCCGGGCCGACCTTGGCGACGTCGTCGATGACCTCGCTCATCCGCATCGCGGAGCCCAGTTCGACGCCCTTCATCAGCGACACGAGGACCGTGTTCGGGGCGAGCAGCGGGCTCCACTCGGCGAGGTTGCCGCGCAGGGTCTGCGAGGGGACGGACAGGACCGTGAAGTCGGCGTCCGCCGCGGCTTCGGCGGGGTCCGTGGTGGCCCGCACGTTCTCCGGCAGCTCGACGCCCGGGAAGTAGTCGGGATTGGTCCGCGTGGAGTTGATGGCCTCCACGAGCTCCGGTCGGCGCCCCCACAGGGTGACCTCGCACCCCGCGTCGGCGAGCACCATGCCGAAGGCCGTGCCCCACGAACCGGCGCTCAGGACCGCCGCCTTGACCGGTGTGCTCACTTGCCCAGCCCCTCTTCCTGCACGGTCTGCCCGGACTTCTGGTGCGTCTGCGTCTGCGCCTGGGTGCGGCGCCGCTGCTCGATCCGCTCCCGGCGCGGGTCGTAGGGCGTCTCGGGCGCCTTCTCGCCGCGGATCTCCTCCAGCTGGGCGGTGATGGCGGCCATGATGACCTCCGTGGCCTCCTTCAGCAGGTCGGCGGTCATCTCCCGGTCGTAGAACCGCGTGAGGTCCACCGGCGGTCCGGCGAGCACACGGTGCGTCTTGCGCGGCAGCAGATGCGGCTTCTTCGCGTACGGCGGCAGCAGCTCGTTGCAGCCCCACTGGGCCACGGGGATCACCGGGCACTTGGTCTGCAGGGCGACCCGGGCCGCCCCGGTCTTGCCCGTCATGGGCCAGCCGTCCGGGTCGCGGGTGAGGGTGCCCTCGGGATAGAAGGCGACGCATTCCCCGCGGTCGACGGCGTCGATCGCGGCCCGGAAGGCGCTGAGCGCGTCCGTGCTCTCGCGGTAGACGGGGATCTGCCCGGTACCCCGCATGGCGGCCCCGACGAATCCCTTCTTGAAAAGCCCGCTCTTCGCGAGGAATCGCGGGACCCGCCCGGTGTTGTACTGAAAGTGCGCGTAAGCGAAGGGATCGATGTGCGAATTGTGGTTCACCGCGGTGATAAATCCACCCTCGGCCGGAATGTGCTCCATTCCGCGCCAGTCCCGCCTGAGCAGAACCACCAGCGGTGGTTTGCAGATCACCGCGGCGAAGCGGTACCAGAAGCCGATTCTGCGGCGGGGCACGCGGACACCTTCCTCTAGGGCCTGAAGCGGGGGCCACCGGGGGGCCGCACAAGTGTCGCCCCAGGCCGCCGGTCTGTCGAGAACACCGTACGCCCCGACACGCCGGCCGCCCGATGCCCCGGGTGACAATGGCCGCGACAAGAGGAGGACGGAACACCCGTGCAGTGGACCCTGGTCGTACCCCTGAAGCCCCTGGCCCAGGCCAAGAGCAGGCTCGCGGACACCGCGGACGACGGGCTGCGGCCGGACCTGGCGCTGGCCTTCGCCCAGGACACGGTGGCGGCCGCGCTGGCCTGCCCGGCGGTGCGGGATGTGGCAGTCGTCACGAACGACGCCCGGGCGGGCCGTGAGCTGGCCGCTCTGGGCGCGGCGATCATCCCCGACGAGCCGGGCAGCGGCCTCAACGCCGCCCTCGCACACGGGACGGGGGCCGTACGGTCCGCGCGCCGGGGAAGTCCGGTGGCCGCGCTGAACGCCGACCTTCCGGCACTGCGCCCGCGGGAATTGTCCCGGGTACTCGATTCCGCCGCCGAATTCCCGCGCGCTTTTCTCCCGGACGCGGCCGGGATCGGCACGACCCTGCTGTCGGCCGCCCCCGGCCTGGAATTGCGTCCGGCCTTCGGCACCGATTCCCGGGCCCGGCACCGCACGTCCGGCGCGGTGGAACTGTCCCTCGCCGCCGTGGACTCCGTACGCCAGGACGTGGACACCGGCGACGACCTGCGCAGCGCGCTTGCCCTGGGGGTCGGCCCTCATACGGCCGCGGCCGCCGCGCGGTTGCTGATACCCGGGCAGTAGGCTGCGGCCATGCAGGCGACCGCGTACACGTACGACCCCGAGAGCCGCAGCGGGCAGGTGCTCCTGGACGACGGCACCCCGGTGCCCTTCGACGCCGCGGCGTTCGACGCGGGGGGCCTGAGACTGCTGCGCCCCGGGCAGCGGGTCCGTATCGAGGTGGAGGGCCCGAAGGAGAGCCTCCGCATCACTCTCGTGACACTCCAGACCCTCTGACCACTCCCTGAACACACCGCGGGCCGGACTCCGTGCGGAGTCCGGCCCGGCGCGTGAATACCCCGGCGCCCCTACTTCTTGCGGGCGGTGGTCTTCTTGGCGGTGGTCTTGCGCGCCGTCGACTTCTTGGCGGGGGCCTTCTTGGCCGTCGCCTTCTTCGCCGGGGCCTTCTTGGCGGTGGTCTTCTTCGCGGCGGTGGTCTTGGACGTCGCCGTGGTCTTCTTGGCGGGCGCCTTCTTGGCCGTCGTCTTCTTCGCGGCCGCCGTCTTGGTGGTGGCCTTCTTCGCCGTGGTCTTCTTGGCGGTGGTCTTCTTCGCGGCGGCCGTCTTCGTGGTCGCCTTCTTCGCGGCGGCCTTCTTGACCGTCGCGCCGGCACCGCCGGTCAGGCTGCCCTTGGGCGCCTTCTTGACGGACACCTCACCACCACGCGGGAGCTTCTTCGAGCCGCTGACCAGGTCCTTGAAGCCCTGGCCCGCGCGGAAGCGCGGAACGGAGGTCTTCTTGACCCGAACCCGCTCGCCCGTCTGGGGGTTACGGGCGTAGCGGGCCGGACGGTCGACCTTCTCGAAGGAACCGAAGCCGGTGACGGAGACCCTCTCACCTGCGACGACCGCGCGGACGATGGCGTCCAGGACATGGTCGACAGCGTCGGCGGCCTGCTGGCGGCCGCCCATCTTGTCGGCAATCGCTTCTACGAGCTGCGCCTTGTTCACGTCTTCCCCTTCGGAGACATCGCCAGAACGAAAGTGTTCAAGCTTTTTCGCACGTTAGGCAGATATATACCGCAAATCAAACACGAAACGGGCTTATCACCCTTGTGCCGCAACGAACTCGGCGGTGCCTTCGGGTTCAGCGTTCCTCGTCGGGGAGACGTCCCTCGTCGAGGTCCGCGGTGAACCGCTCCAGCCGCCTTGCCGCGTCGGCGAGATCGTGCTTGGCCGCGGCCGTAATGACCAGCAGCTTCCGGGTCAGCGCCATCCGTACGCCCTCCGGGACTTGCAGTGCGCGCACCCTTGCGTGCGCTTCCTTGAGTTGGCCCGCGACTGCCGCATAGAGCTCGAGTTGGCCGTCGTGTTCCATGCACAGATTGTGCCATCTGGGGCGAGTTGTCGCCTGCGCAGGGGACAACTGCCGCCTCAAACGGCCTTCCCGGCACGCACGGAAGTCACGGCTGTACCACTCGCGTACCCCGACAACCACCGGCATAACGTGGGAAGTTGACAGCCCTGGTCCGGGCGTGCAGGGCCGTTCGGGTGCAGACACGGCTGTACCCCCGATCGGGCTGATCGGGGGTACAGAGGGGGTCTTGCGGTGGCCGAAAGTCGCCTTGCTCAGGGGCGGCGGTTCGTGCTCCGGATCAGACCGGGAGGGTCCGCGGCTTGAACGACGGGCGCTTCGCCTCGTACGCGGCGATGTCCGCCTCGTTCTGCAGGGTGATCGAGATGTCGTCGAGGCCGTTCAGCAGCCGCCAGCGGGAGTTCTCGTCCAGCTCGAAGGAGGCGGTGATGCCCTCGGCACGCACCTCACGGCTCTCCAGGTCGACGGTGATCTCGGCCTGCGGGTCCTTCTCCGTGAGCTCCCACAGCGCGTCCACGATCTTCTGCTCCAGAACCACCGTGAGCAGGCCGTTCTTGAGCGAGTTGCCGCGGAAGATGTCGGCGAAGCGGGAGGAGATCACGGCCTTGAAGCCGTAGTTCTGCAGCGCCCAGACGGCGTGCTCACGCGAGGAGCCGGTGCCGAAGTCGGGGCCGGCGACCAGGACGGTCGCGCCCTGCCGCTCGGGCTGGTTGAGGACGAACGTCTCGTCCTTGCGCCAGGCCTCGAACAGCCCGTCCTCGAACCCGTCGCGCGTGACCTTCTTGAGCCAGTGGGCGGGGATGATCTGGTCGGTGTCGACGTTGCTGCGGCGCAGCGGGACGCCCCGGCCGGTGTGGGTGGTGAATGCTTCCATGACTGATCAGACTCCAGCGGGCGTACGGACGTCGGCGTCGGCCAGGTCGGCCGGGGAGGCCAGGTGGCCCAGGACGGCGGTGGACGCCGCGACCTGCGGCGACACCAGGTGCGTACGGCCGCCCTTGCCCTGCCGGCCCTCGAAGTTGCGGTTGGAGGTGGACGCGGAGCGCTCACCCGGGGCCAGCTGGTCCGGGTTCATGCCCAGGCACATCGAGCAGCCCGCGTGCCGCCATTCGGCGCCGGCCTCCTTGAAGACGACGTCCAGGCCCTCGGAGACGGCCTGCAGACCGACCCGCGCGGAGCCCGGGACGACCAGCATCCGTACCCCGTCGGCGACTTTGCGGCCCTTGAGCAGCTCGGCCGCGGCGCGCAGGTCCTCGATGCGGCCGTTGGTGCAGGAGCCTACGAAGACGGTGTCCACCTTGATGGAGCGCAGCGGCTGTCCGGCCTCCAACCCCATGTACTCCAGGGCCTTTTCGGCGGCGTAGCGCTCCGATGCGTCTTCGTACGAAGCAGGATCGGGGACGGACGCCGAAAGCGGTGCGCCCTGCCCCGGGTTGGTGCCCCAGGTGACGAACGGCGACAGTTCGGCGGCGTCGATGACGACCTCGGCGTCGAACTCGGCGTCCTCGTCCGTGCGCAGCGTCTTCCAGTACGCGACGGCGGCGTCCCAGTCCTCGCCCTCGGGGGCGTGCGGGCGGCCCTTGAGGTAGGCGAAGGTGGTCTCGTCGGGGGCGATCATGCCCGCGCGGGCACCGGCCTCGATCGACATGTTGCAGATGGTCATCCGGGCCTCCATCGAGAGCTTCTCGATGGCCTCGCCGCGGTACTCCAGGACGTAGCCCTGGCCGCCGCCCGTGCCGATCTTCGCGATGATCGCGAGGATCAGGTCCTTGGCGGTGACGCCCTCGGGCAGCTCGCCGTTGACCGTGATCGCCATGGTCTTCGGGCGGGACATGGGCAGCGTCTGGGTGGCCAGCACGTGCTCCACCTGGGAGGTGCCGATACCGAACGCCAGCGCGCCGAAGGCGCCGTGCGTGGAGGTGTGCGAGTCACCGCAGACGACGGTGGTGCCCGGCTGCGTCAGGCCCAGCTGCGGGCCGACGACGTGCACGACGCCCTGCTCGACGTCGCCCAGCGGGTGCAGGCGCACCCCGAACTCGGCGGCGTTCTTGCGCAGGGTCTCCAGCTGGACCCGGGAGACGGGGTCGGCGATGGGCTTGTCGATGTCGAGGGTGGGGGTGTTGTGGTCCTCGGTGGCGATGGTGAGGTCGAGGCGCCGCACCTTGCGCCCGCTCTTGCGGAGGCCGTCGAAGGCCTGCGGGCTGGTCACCTCGTGCAGCAGGTGCAGATCGATGAAGAGAAGGTCGGGCTCGCCCTCGGCGCGCCGGACGACATGGTCGTCCCAGACTTTCTCCGCGAGTGTCCTACCCATCGCTGTTCCCTCCGGCCGACGGCGATCGCCGACCCAACTAGAGATCTTGAGGAGGCGGGCCCGCGCCCCTGGTTCCGGGCAACCGCCGCCAGGCCCGTACGTCACGGGCCGTTGTGACTTCGTGTCTTCCAGGGTGGCGGGTTCCACGGAAATTTGAACTTGCGTTTCACAGAGTGAGACGCGAGTATCGTTTCATGGACAACAGTAGCGGCGTCGGCGTTCTGGACAAGGCGGCCCTCGTCCTGAGCGCTCTAGAGTCCGGTCCGGCCACCCTCGCGGGGTTGGTCGGTGCCACCGGACTGGCACGACCCACGGCCCACCGCCTGGCCGTGGCCCTGGAACACCACCGCATGGTGGCGCGCGACATGCAGGGCCGTTTCATTCTCGGCCCGCGTCTGGCCGAGCTGGCCGCGGCCGCGGGTGAGGACCGTCTCCTCGCCACGGCGGGCCCGGTGCTCACGCATCTCCGTGACGTCACGGGCGAGAGCGCGCAGCTCTACCGCCGCCAGGGCGACATGCGCATCTGCGTCGCCGCGGCGGAGCGCCTGTCCGGTCTGCGGGACACGGTCCCGGTCGGCTCGACGCTGACGATGAAGGCCGGCTCCTCGGCGCAGATCCTGCTGGCCTGGGAGGAGCCGGAGCGGCTGCACCGCGGCCTGCAGGGGGCGCGCTTCACGGCGACGGCCCTGTCGGGCGTACGGCGCCGGGGCTGGGCGCAGTCGATCGGTGAGCGGGAGCCGGGGGTCGCGTCCGTCTCCGCGCCGGTGCGAGGCCCTTCCAACCGTGTCGTGGCGGCCGTGTCGGTGTCCGGCCCGATCGAGCGTCTGACCCGTCACCCGGGCCGGATGCACGCGCAGGCTGTGATCGATGCGGCGGGGCGCCTGTCCGAGGCGCTGCGGCGCACCGGCTGAACGTTCCGGGGAAGGTCGGCCTCAACGCCGCGGCAGGCTTTCCCCCGACTCAGCGCCGTGACAGGGACTGTTTCGTCGTCGAGTGCGGACCGGCAGTGGCTGGTCGCGCAGTTCCCCGCGCCCCTAAACGCTTCGAGGCCCTCCACCGAAGTGGAGGGCCTCTTGTATGCGTACCCCCGACCGGATTCGAACCGGCGCTACCGCCTTGAGAGGGCGGCGTGCTAGGCCGCTACACAACGGGGGCGTGGACACTGCGTTTCCGCAGGTCCGAGCTGGTCTACCTGGACTCGAACCAAGACTAACTGAACCAGAATCAGTCGTGCTGCCAATTACACCATAGACCAATGTGGTTTAGACCAGTCAGTACCCCCGACCGGATTCGAACCGGCGCTACCGCCTTGAGAGGGCGGCGTGCTAGGCCGCTACACAACGGGGGCCCTAGCGATCCCGACAAGATCGGAATCAGTACCCCCGACCGGATTCGAACCGGCGCTACTGCCTTGAGAGGGCAGCGTGCTAGGCCGCTACACAACGGGGGCTTTGCAGATGAGCTCTGCGAGCTGGCCTACCTGGACTCGAACCAAGACTAACTGAACCAGAATCAGTCGTGCTGCCAATTACACCATAGGCCACTGGAACGCAAGCCCCCGAGGGGGTTCTTGTTCTAGTTCGCTCCCCCGGGCTCCGGCCTTTCGGCCCGCTCCCCGGCGGCGCAGGAAGAACATTACCCGAAGGTGGACGGGGCTCCAAAACGAGTATCCGCGCCGAGGAGCGAGGGCAGTTCGGCGAGGGACGCGATGCGGTGCGGACCGACGGGCGGCTCGATCGTGGCGTACAGGCCGCCGCGGTCGATCCACACCGACAGCAGCCCGGCCTCGGCCGCGCCCCGCCCGTCGATCTCCGGGTGGTCGCCGACGTACGCGACCTGCCGCGGAGCGAGGGCGAGGGCCTCGCAGACCGCGTGGAAGGCGCCGGCCTCGGGTTTGGAGACGCCGAGTTCCGCCGCGCACAGGATGGTCTCGAAGCGGTCGTGGACGCCGAGGGCGCGCAGCTTGCGGTCCTGGACGTGGAGGCTGGAGTTGGAGAGCACCGCGTGCCGGTGGCTGGAGGCGAGGGCGTCGAGGACGGGCAGGACGTCCGGGAACAGGGCCCAGACCGCCTCGTAGTGGGCGATGTACCGCTGGAACCAGGCGTCGGCCTCGGCGTCGGTCAGCTCCTGCCCGAGGAACACCCGTACGCGGTCGCGCCGCTGGTCCTCGAAGGTGGCCTCGCCCGCGGCGAAGCGCGCCCACTGCAGCTCGGTGATCTCCCGCCAGCGGGTGATGGCCTGCTCGACGGTGCCGTAGTCGTCGAGCAGGCCCTCGGCCGTCAGGTGGGCGCGCATGCCGAGGCGGTCGGCGGTGGTGTAGTCGAACAAGGTGTCGTCGACGTCCCAGACCACGGCTTCGATGCTCATGGTCCGACCGTACCCACCGCGACCGGTTCTCAGCCCAGCGTCATGGTGCCGGAGAGCGTGAGGTCAGGGCCCTGGTCGTCGCGGGGCCGGGCGGTGAGCCTCCAGGTGTAGGTGCCGCCCGTGACGCCGGCGCCGCTGTCGGTCGTGCCGTCCCAGGCGGGGCGCACGGCGGCTCCGGTGGAGGCGCCGGTCAGGGTGCGCAGGACCGTGCCGGAGGCGGTGGCGAGGGTCAGGGTCCAGGTGGAGGGCTTGTTCAGCTGCCAGACCGGCGACCAGGGGAACGCCTTGCCGATCACGGACGGTGAATGGGCCTGGGCCTCCATCTGCGCGAGGGGGGAGGCGGGGACGCCGCTGGGGACGATCGACACCTCGCCGTACGTGCCGTTGAGGTAGGCGATGTGGCCGCCGAAGCGGTCGACGGCCCAGCGGCCGTTGCTGCCGCCGGTGTTCTGGTCCGTGGCCGGCAGCTTCACCAGGGTGCGGGTGGTGGCGGTGCCGGTGTGGAAGTCGGTGATCAGCAGTTCGTGGGTGGCGCGGTTCTCGCGGAGCAGGAAGCCGTCGGCGAGGCGGGCCGGGCCGTGGTCGGCCGGGACCGTGATCTTGCGGCTCGTGGCCCGGTCGTAGACGCCCGCGGTGCTGCCGCAGGACCAGTACAGCCAGGTGTTGACGGCCTGGATGTCGGTGGGGGTGCAGGGGGCGCCGGTGGCGATGGTGGTGGTCGTGCCGGTCTTGAGGTTGCGGCCGGTGACCGCGCCCTGGGTGCTGCCCGGGGCCCACAGGGTCTGGCCCCAGACGGCGGCGGCGGTGCGGTCGCGGCTGAGGGTGGTCGTGCCGCTCGTCGCGGCGCGCGGGAGATCCATGATCCGCTGGGTGCCGGAGCCGCCGTTGTAGAGGACGTAGCGGCCGGTGCTGCCGCCGATGCGGCCGCCGGAGTCGCCGTCCGTGGGGGCGCTGACGACGGTGGTGGTGTCGAGGCCGACGCCGAGGACGGATTCCTGGCCCGCGGAGTCGGTCCACAGGTGGGCGACCCGGCCGTCGCCCAGGGCCTCCAGCTGCGGGCAGGCGGCGTCACCCGGGAGGCAGGTGGCCGGGTTCTGCGCGGGGCTGCGGCGCGTCTGGGGCCCGGCGGGCCGGCCGGTGGCGTCCAGCTGGAAGCTGTTGTAGCGGAACGAGGCGCCCGGCGTCGTGCCGTAGAGGAACAACTCGCCGCCGGCGACGGCCAGTCCCTGTACGCCGGTCGCCGCGGCGGGGACCCGGGCCACCTTCTCGGTGGCGAGGCCGCCGCCGTCGGCGGGGGTGATCCGGTGGACGTTCCAGTCGAGGCTGGAGGGGCCGGCCGTGGCCAGGGCACCGCCGTCCAGGGTGGGGCCGATCCCGCCGAAGGAGGAGGGGAGCACGGTGCCGACGGCGCCGGTGACGAGGGAGCGGGCGGTCAGTGCGGCTTCGGTGCCGACCTGGACGAAACCCGGATTGCCGATCAGGAGTTGATCACCGACGACCGCTTCCAGCCGGGCGTCGTGCCTGCTGAGCGCGGTGGGCTCGGTGCCGGGCTCGGCGTCCACCCGGATCGCCTTCCAGTCGGCGACGAGCCAGCGGTCGTTGTAGGCGACCTGCGGGGCCGCGGTGTCCCCGGTGACGTAGGTGCGGAAGGTGCCGTCCGCGAGGTCGATCAGGCCGACGGACGTCTTGCCGTCCAGGGCGTGGACGACCGCGAGGCGGCGGACCGAGCCGCCGGTGAGGTAGGCGGTGGGGCGGGCGCCGGACGGCAGGCCGGTGACGGGGATGTCGGTGACGAGGCCGTCGGCGGCGGAGCGCAGGACGTGCAGGCCGCCGGTGCCGTCCATGGTCAGCACGCTCCAGCCCACGGCGGCCCGGAAGGTCTGGCCGGTGGGGATCGGCACGGTGGCGGTCGCGCCCGTGGCGCGGTGCTTCTGGGTGACCGTCTGGCCGTCGCGGGTGTTCACGACGTCGGTGCCGGTGGCCAGGTCGTCGGGGCCGGCGTGCGCGGGCGGGACGGCGTCCGGGTAGTCGACCGCGGTGACGGTTCCGCCGGTCGCCGGGCGCCACTGGAAGCCGGACGCGCCGGCCCACGGGTAGTCGACCGTCACGCGCTGTTCCGTGACCAGCCGCACCGTGCTCACCGGCTCGTCGGCCTCGGGGGCCGCCTGCGCGGGTGCGGTCAGCACGGTGCAGGACAGCGCCACCACCCCGCCGACGGCCGCGTGGACGAGTCTTCGTGAACGGCTCATGTTCCTCTCCCCCTGTACCAGGGCGCACACGCGCACCGTGCGCACAAGGGGCATCCAACGTCCCCGTCGGGGACGGGAGTTGGCCGGAACGGTGAACTCCGGGTGACGGCTGGGCGGACACGGCGAGGGCGGCGCCCGAACCGGACGCCGCCCTCGTGACAACCGTGTCGTTACGCGGCCAGCTTCGCCAGCGCCGCGTCGATCCGGGCCAGGGTCTTCTCCTTGCCCAGGACCTCCAGGGACTCGAACAGCGGCAGGCCGACCGTACGGCCGGTGACGGCGACGCGGACCGGGGCCTGGGCCTTGCCGAGCTTGAGGCCGTGGGCCTCACCGGCGGCCAGGACGGCCTCCTTGAGCGACTCGGCGGAGGTCCAGTCGGCCGCGTCCAGCTTCTCGCGGGCCGTGCGCAGCAGGGCGTCCGAGCCCTCCTTCATCGCCTTGTTCCAGGACGCCTCGTCCTCGGCCGGCTCCGGCAGGAACAGGAAGTCGACGTTGTCGGTGATCTCGGAGAGGACCTTGAGGCGGGTCTGCGCGTGCGGGGCGATGGCCTGCCACTTCGCCTCGTCGAAGGCCTCCGGGGCCCAGGGGGCGAACGGCGCCTGGAGCCACGGGCGGCAGCGCTCCGTGAAGTCCTTCACGTCCAGCAGGCGGATGTGGTCGCCGTTGATGGCCTCGCACTTCTTGAGGTCGAAGCGGGCCGGGTTCGGGTTGACGTCGGAGATGTCGAACGCGGCGATCATCTCGTCGATGCCGAAGACGTCCTGGTCGGCCGAGAGGGACCAGCCGAGCAGGGAGAGGTAGTTGAGCAGGCCCTCGGGGAGGAAGCCGCGCTCCCGGTAGAGGTTCAGGCTGGACTGCGGGTCGCGCTTGGAGAGCTTCTTGTTGCCTTCGCCCATCACGTACGGCAGGTGGCCGAAGGAAGGGATCTCCTTGGCGATGCCCAGCTCGATCAGCGCCTTGTACAGGGCGATCTGGCGGGGGGTGGAGGAGAGCAGGTCCTCGCCGCGCAGGACGTGGGTGATCTCCATCAGGGCGTCGTCGACCGGGTTGACCAGCGTGTACAGCGGGGCGCCGTTGGCGCGGACGATGCCGTAGTCCGGGACGTTCTCGGGGGTGAAGGTCAGCTCGCCGCGGACCAGGTCGGTGAAGGTGATCGTCTCGTCGGGCATCCGGAAGCGGACGATCGGCTCGCGGCCCTGGGCCTGGTACTCCTCGACCTGGGCGTCGGTGAGCTCGCGGCAGTGGCCGTCGTAGCCGGAGGGCTTGCCGGCGGCGCGGGCGGCCTCGCGGCGGGTGTCCAGCTCGTCCTGGGAGCAGTAGCAGCGGTAGGCGTACCCGCCGTCGAGCAGCTTCTGCGCGACCTCCTTGTAGAGGTCCATGCGCTGCGACTGGCGGTACGGCGCGTGCGGGCCGCCGACCTCGGGGCCCTCGTCCCAGTCGAAGCCCAGCCAGCGCATCGAGTCGAGCAGCTGGGTGTACGACTCCTCGGAGTCGCGCGCCGCGTCGGTGTCCTCGATGCGGAAGACCAGGGTGCCCTGGTGGTGCTTGGCGAACGCCCAGTTGAACAGGGCGGTGCGCACCAGGCCCACGTGGGGGTTACCGGTGGGCGACGGGCAGAAACGGACGCGTACGGGGGAGCCGGGTGCGCTAGCCACGCTTGACAACCTTGTTGGTGAGAGTGCCGATGCCTTCGATGGTGACGGCGACCTCGTCGCCGACGTTCAGGGGGCCGACCCCAGCCGGGGTGCCGGTGAGGATGACGTCGCCGGGGAGCAGCGTCATGGCCTCGGAGATGTTGACGATCAGGTCCTCGATGGAGTGGATCATCTCGCTGGTGCGGCCGAGCTGGCGCTGCTGGCCGTTGACCGTGAGCTGGATGGTCAGGTCGCTCGCGTCCAGGTCCGTCTCCACCCAGGGGCCGAGCGGGCAGGAGCTGTCGAAGCCCTTGGCCCGGGCCCACTGCTTCTCGCGCTTCTGGACGTCGCGGGCGGTGATGTCGTTGGCGCAGGTGTAGCCGAAGATCACGTCCTTGACGCGCTCGCGCGGGACCTCGCGGCACATCCGGCCGATGACCACGGCCAGCTCGGCCTCGTGGTGCACCTCGGAGGAGAAGGAGGGGTACTGGATCTCGTCGCCGGGGCCGATCACCGAGGTGGAGGGCTTGAAGAAGGCGAAGGGGGCCTCGGGGACCTCGTTGCCCAGCTCCCGGGCGTGGTCGGCGTAGTTGCGGCCGAAGGCCACGACCTTGTTGGGGAGCACCGGCGGCAGCAGCCTGACCTTGGCGACCGGCACCTTGGTGCCGGAGAGCTCGAAGTCCGCGAACGGGATGCCCTTGATGATGTCCAGGACGAGTTCGTCCTGCTTCTCGCCCTCGATGGCGCCGAAGGCGACGTTCCCGTCGATGGAGAATCTGGCGATGCGCACGGGATGCTTGGCCCCTTGACTGAAGCGGCTGGAGTCTGACGCTCCAGGCTAACGCGGGGAGGTGTCCGCGCCGCGCGCATTGCCGAGGGGCGCCCCCGTCGCCGGGGGCGCCCCTCGAAGTTCGTATCCTGCCGCCGTGAGCATCCGGCGGCCGGCACGCGTACTACCTGGTGTCACTCCGCGGCCGCGGCGGCCGCGACGGGGATCTCCATGAGGACGGTGCGCTTGGGGTTGGCGGTCTGGGCCGGGAGTTCGACGGGGTGCTCCGGCTGTTCCGGCGTCTGCAGTTCGTCGGCGCCGTCGAGGTGCGCCAGCGTCGTGCGTCGCGGGTTGGCGATCTTGTGGAACATCGTCGTCGTCTTCACTGTTTACTTGACCCTGTCCTGTGACGGGCGCCTTGGGGGTGCGGGACCCCCGCGGGGGCGCGGGTTGTCGGTTTTGCCATCTCTGTAAAGCGTCAGGCTAAACACGGGATTCCCGGCACAGCCGCCGGGGGTCCATGATCAGCATGTGAGTTTTCTCACGAATCAGGGGTCGAATCGGTCAATCCGGACTCGCGAGTAGCCCCAACGAAACGGACATTGACCCACTGAAGCCCGCATTCCGCTCCTGATCATGGCGACTGGGACACCCTCCGCGACCCGACGACTCGCGGGCATACGTCCGAAATGGACGAACTCACTTTCTACGTCCGGTGATCCGGCCCTCACGTGGTGTCACCTATGTCACGGCCTGGCCTACGAGCCTTGTTGGAGATCCTGTGCTGTGCTGGAATGCCACGGACCGCCGCGGGATCGAGCCGGCGCACAGGGGGCGCACAGACGCGCCGAGTGGCGGCGAGAAGGGGGAGCCAGCGCCGGTCACTCAAGACCACCACGGGGGCGTACTCAGGGCGTCCCCAGAACGCCGACACCGTGCTCCGCCGTTCCGACGACGGGGTGCCTGGTCCAGAGGTTGCGACGCTAGTGCAGGGACGTTTCAAGAGGGATGGCAACGCTTCGGCGGAGCCGGAGCCGCACGGCGGGACTGGCCCCATGAATGGCGGCCCCTCGCCCCAGCACGCCCAGAACCCGGGCCCGGCCGGCGACGGCGGTGAGCGCTCCGGGCGCGCCGGTGCGTCGGCCCCCTCGGGGTCCGCGAGCCCGGCTCCGCCCCTGAAGCCGCCGGCGGGTCCGACCGGCCCCGGACCGCGAATAGCCCTGCGCAACTGGCGCATCTCCACCCGACTGGTGTCGCTGCTCGCGCTCCCGGTGGTCGCGGCCACCTCGCTGGGCGCGCTGCGTATCAACCAGTCCATGGACGACATCCAGCAGCTCGACAACATGAAGCTGCTGACGGACATGACCAAGCAGGCCACCGAGCTGTCCGCCGCCCTCCAGGAGGAGCGCGACCAGTCGGCGGGCCCGCTCGCGCACGGCGGCAAGGCCACCGACTTCACCGTCAAGGGTCTGCGCGAGAAGACCGACCGGGCGATGAAGAACTTCCTCGACAGCTCCGAGGAGATCGACAGCGCCAGCAAGGACGGCAACCTCAAGGGCGTCCGCGAGTACCTCATCCAGATCGCCGGCGAGCTCGGCGACCTGGCGCAGATCCGCAAGAGCGCCTACGCCTCCGAGGGCAACTCCACGCAGACGATCGAGGCGTACCACCGTCTGATCGAGAACCTGATCGACCTCTCCCAGGACATGGCCGAGGCGACCAGCAACCCGGACATGATCCAGCGCACGCGTGCGCTGGCCGCGTTCTCCTCCGCCAAGGAGTACTCCTCGATCCAGCGCGCGGCCCTCGCCGCGGCGCTGCCCGCCAGCAACACCACGACCGGCAAGCTCTCCCCGAACGACCGGCTCTACGCCCAGTCGGCCCTGGAGAGCCAGAGGTCCGAGATCCGCAGCTTCAAGAGCATCTACGGCGAGGACGCCGCCGCCGAGCTGCTCAGGCCGATCGAGGACGGCGGCAACTCCACGATCAAGGCCACCGACACCTACGCGGGCCGCGCCCTGATCTCCGCGAGCGGTCTCGCCCAGCAGGACAAGCGGTCCTACCGCGACTGGCTGGACGACAGCTCCACCAAGATCCAGCAGATGAAGAACATCGAGCACACCCTGCTCGAGGAGATGGAACAGAAGGCCCGCGAGCTGCGCAGCGCCACCGAGCGCGACGCGATCATCTCCGGTGCGCTGATCCTCATCGTGCTCGGTGTGTCGCTGGTCGGCGCCTTCGTCGTGGCCCGCTCCATGATCCGCTCGCTGCGCCGGCTGGAGGAGACCGCGACGAAGGTCGCCTCCGACCGTCTGCCCGAGCTGGTCAAGCAGCTGTCCGAGTCCGACCCGCAGGACGTCGACACGTCCGTGGAGTCGGTCGGTGTGCACTCCCGGGACGAGATCGGCCGAGTGGCCGCGGCCTTCGACGACGTGCACCGCGAGGCGGTCCGGCTCGCCGCCGAGCAGGCCCTGCTGCGGGGCAACGTCAACGCGATGTTCACCAACCTCTCGCGCCGCTCCCAGGGCCTCATCCAGCGTCAGCTCTCGCTCATCTCCGAACTGGAGTCCCGCGAGGCCGACCCGGACCAGCTGTCCTCGCTGTTCAAGCTCGACCACCTCGCCACGCGCATGCGCCGTAACGGTGAGAACCTCCTCGTCCTCGCCGGTGAGGAGCCCGGCCGCCGCTGGACCCGCCCGGTCCCGCTGGTCGACGTGCTCCGCGCCGCCGCGTCCGAGGTGGAGCAGTACGAGCGCATCGAGCTGGCCGCCGTGCCGACGACCGAGGTCGCGGGCCGCGTGGTCAACGACCTCGTGCACCTGCTCGCCGAGCTGCTGGAGAACGCGACCTCGTTCTCCTCGCCGCAGACCAAGGTCAAGGTCACCGGTCACGCCCTGCCCGACGGCCGGGTGCTGATCGAGATCCACGACACCGGTATCGGCCTCTCCCCCGAGGACCTCGCGGCGATCAACGAGCGGCTCGCCTCTCCCCCGACGGTGGACGTCTCCGTCTCCCGCCGCATGGGTCTGTTCGTGGTCGGCCGGCTCTCCCAGCGGCACGGCATCCGCATCCAGCTCCGCCCGTCCGACTCCGGTGGCACGACCGCGCTGGTCATGCTGCCCGTCGACGTCGCCCAGGGCGGCAAGAAGCCCCAGCCCAAGCAGGGCGGTCAGCCGCCGGTCGGCGGTGGCGGTCCGGCCGCCGCGCAGGCCGCGGCCGGTGCTGCGGCGGCCCGGCGGGCCGCCGGTGCCGGCCAGGGCGGCGGCGCCCTCGGTGGCGGTGCCTTCGGCGGTGGCGCGTCCGGCGGTGGCCGGCTCGCTCCGGGCCAGGGCCCGCGGGCCGCGCTGCCCGGCCGGGACGGGGACGGCGGCCGTCCGGGAGCCCCGGGCGGAGCGCGCGGACCGCAGGGCCCGGGCACCTCGTCGTTCGATCAGGGCGGTCCCGCGCAGGGCCGGCCCGCTCCGGCGGGCGCCGGGTTCGGGCAGGCGCCGGGTGCCCCGCAGGGCCTCCAGGCCGCGGGCACCAACGGGCCGCAGGGCCAGGACGCCTTCGGCGGTGGCCGGGGCCGGCAGCAGGGCGGCAACGCCGAGCAGGGCCAGGGCCGTCGGCCGCAGCTGCCGCCGCGCGGTGGCCCGCGGGCCGAGCTGCCCGGCGGCGACCCGCAGCCGCGCGTGCCGAGCTGGAGCGACGAGAACGCCCAGCCGCCGGTGCCGCGTGCCTCGCTGGACGCCCCGCGCGGGCATGAGGAGCCGGACGTCTCCCGTACGTCCGCCATGCCGCGGATCGACGACCGCCAGGGCCCCGGCTCCACGGCGGAGATCCCGGCCGTGCCGGGCGACGACTTCGGCCCCCAGCAGTCGGACCCGTTCGCCGGTTCCGGCGCGGGCGGCCAGCAGGGCTCCTTCGTCCGCCCGGACGTCTTCGGCGCCCCGAACGGCCGCCGCGACACCTCGTCCGCGACCGGCCAGTACCCGGCACCGCAGAGCCCGCAGTCCTACGACAACGGCTCCACCGGCCAGTACCCGGCACCCCGCCAGGACAACGGCTCGACCGGCCAGTACCCGGCGCCCCGCCAGGACGGCAACTCCACCGGGCAGTACCCCGCGCCGGGCCGGGACAACGGCTCCGGCCGGCCCACCCTCCCGGGTCCGGCCACGCCGGCCGACCCCGCGGGCACGGGCCGGTTCGAGCGGCCGCAGGTCAACGGCGCCCGCGGCGGATCGGACTTCGGCGCCCCGCGCCCGCCCGCCCCGCAGGCCCGGCCCGCCCGGCAGGAGCCCGAGGCCCTGCCGCCGGCGTCCGGCCCGGGCGACGGTCGTACGCCGCTGTACGACACGCTGGAGACCAACTGGTTCCACGGCCAGCAGGAGCAGCAGCAGCCGCAGAACAACGGCTCGGCTCCGGCCGCCCCGCAGCAGCCGCAGGGACCCACCGGTCCCCAGCGGTCCGCCCCCGCAGGCTGGCGTACCTCGCCGAACGACGACCTCGTCCGCCAGGCCGAGCGCGTCCGCCAGCCCGCAGCGGGCGGTGTCACCACCTCCGGCCTGCCTCGCCGGGTGCCCCGGGCGAACCTCGTTCCGGGCACGGCTCAGCAGCAATCGCACCAGAGCGGTCCTCAGGTCTCGCGCGCCCCCGATGACGTGCGCGGCCGGCTGACCAATCTCCGTCGGGGTATCGCACAGGGTCGTCAGGCCGGCTCCACCCAGACCGGCAGCCACCCACGACCCACTCACCAGCAGGAGCGTTAGTTGAGTCCGATGAGCCAGGCGGCACAGAACCTCAACTGGTTGATCACCAACTTCGTGGACAACACCCCCGGGGTGTCCCACACCGTCGTCGTGTCCGCCGACGGTCTCCTCCTGGCGCTGTCGGAGGGCTTCCCGCGTGACCGCGCGGACCAGCTCGCGGCCGTCGCCTCGGGCCTGACGTCCCTGACGGCGGGCGCCTCCCGGATCTTCGAGGGCGGTGAGGTGGCGCAGACGGTCGTGGAGATGGAGCGGGGATTCCTCTTCCTGATGTCCATCTCGGACGGCTCTTCGCTGGCGGTCCTCGCCCATCCGGAGTGCGACATCGGCCTCGTCGGCTACGAGATGGCGCTCCTGGTCGACCGCGCGGGCGCGGTCCTGACCCCCGACCTGCGAGCCGAGCTCCAAGGCAGTCTGCTCCATTGATCGGCCCCGGTACCACCCGTCTCACCGCATCACCGTCCGGCCGCCACACACCCCACACAGGCCTCGTCAGACGGCTCGACTGACCGACTTGCTGTCCCGCCCGGAGGACTCATGACCCCGCCCACCGCCTCTCATGATCCGTACGCGGAGCCGTACGAGGACGAGGGCGACCAGCCGCTGGTACGGCCGTATGCCATGACCGGCGGCCGGACCCGGCCGCGCTACCAGCTGGCCATCGAGGCACTGATCAGTACGACCGCCGACCCGGCGGCGCTCATGGGACTGCTCCCTGAGCACCAGCGCATCTGCCACCTGTGCCGCGAGGTGAAGTCGGTGGCCGAGGTCTCGGCGCTGCTCAACATGCCGCTCGGTGTGGCCCGGATCCTGGTCGCGGACCTCGCCGAGGCCGGTCTCGTCGCGATCCACCAGCCGGGCGGCGACGAGGCCACCGGTGCGCCGGACGTGACACTGCTCGAAAGGGTGCTCAGTGGACTTCGCAAGCTCTGACGCGGGTCGTTCCACCACCTCCGCGAAGATCGTGGTGGCGGGCGGCTTCGGCGTGGGCAAGACCACGTTCGTCGGCGCCGTCTCGGAGATCAACCCGCTGCGGACCGAGGCCGTGATGACCTCGGCGAGCGCGGGCATCGACGACCTGACGCACACCGGGGACAAGACCACCACCACGGTGGCCATGGACTTCGGCCGTATCACCCTGGACCAGGACCTGATCCTGTACCTCTTCGGTACACCGGGTCAGGACCGGTTCTGGTTCATGTGGGACGACCTGGTGCGCGGCGCCATCGGCGCCGTGGTCCTGGTGGACACCCGCCGCCTGGCCGACTGCTTCCCGGCGGTGGACTACTTCGAGAACAGCGGCCTGCCGTTCGTCATCGCCCTCAACGGCTTCGACGGGCAGCAGCCGTACACGCCGGACGAGGTGCGCGAGGCGCTCCAGATCGGCCCGGACACCCCGATCATCACGACGGACGCCCGGCATCGGGCCGACGCGAAGAGTGCCCTGATCACGCTGGTCGAGCACGCTCTGATGGCTCGGCTGAGGTAGCACCCAATTCAGAAGCGCCATACGGCAGTTGTCGTAGATACTCCGGAGCCGGCTGTGTCCTTTGACACGGTCGGCCAAGGTGTTCATAACGTTTCGGCAGAGGAATCAGGTGGTACGGCCACGCGTCGCGCACAACCGGTCTCGCTGCGCGCACAATCGCCCCGCCTTTTGGCGGGGCTCGCTCTTTATGACCGTTTTATCTGGGGCTTACACCGCTCGGAATCCCCGCCCCGGACTGTTTGGAAGAGCGCAGGTCGTCGTGCTGGAATGCCTGAACTGCCCAATAGTCAATGACGTACTCGTCCGTCGATGGCGTCGTTGGGCTCTGAGACACTGCGGCACAACGTTGGTGCCGACCGCCGAGAGGTTGTTGGTCGAGTGAGGCGAAGCAAGAACAGTCCCGAGCCGTCGGCCCGGGGCAACTTCACCCCGCCGCCGCGCACAGCGGCGCCCGCCCCCGTGCCCGGTTCGGAGCCGACGGCCGCGCCCGCCCAGAGCGGCGGCCGTCTCTCCCCGCGCAACTGGCGCGTGGCGACCAGGCTCAACGCGATCCTGCTCATACCCGTGCTGGTCGGCCTCGTCATGGGCGGCTTCCAGGTCAAGAGCTCGATCGACACCTGGCAGGAGGCCGAGGACGCGGAGAACACCGCGCGTCTGGTGCGGGCCTCCCTCCTCTACGCCAACGCCCTCTACAACGAGCGTGACGCCTCGGCGGCGCCTCTGCTGAAGGGCAGCGCGCAGACCGCCCAGGACAAGGCGACCGTCACCCAGGTCCGCAAGGCCACCGACGAGGCCGCCGACGCCTTCGACACCGCCGCCCAGAGCATGCCGGCCAAGCCGGGCCTGGAGCGCCGGCTGAAGCTGTTCCGCGAGGCGGAGCCGAAGCTGGCGACCCTGCGCCAGGTCGCGTACACCTCCAAGCTCAAGGGTGTGCAGACCGAAGAGGGCTACGTCGAGATCGCGCACCCGCTGACGGAGTTCGCCAACGAGCTGGGTCTCGGCACCGGCAACATCACCAGCTACGGCCGGACCGTGTACGCCATCGAGCTCACCAAGGCGGCCTTGTCGCTGCAGCGCTCCATCGGCATGCACATCCTGATCAAGCCGGGCCCGGACGACGGCAACCTGGCCAGCCAGCGCATCGCCCTGTCCTCGTACGCCTACCTCGAGCGCATCGCCGTCGAGGAGTACATCGGCGGTGGTACCGAGGAGGACGCGGCCAAGCTCAAGGCCGCCGAGGCGAAGCTGAAGACCGACGGCGCCGCGATGGCCCGGGAGGCCAAGGCCAAGAACCCGGACTACGTGGCCCCGCCCTCCAAGCCGGAGACGATGGTCGCGGCTCTCGCGACGCTGCAGAGCACGGACCCGAGCGCCCGCGCCGCCCTCGCCGAGCGGGGCATCACCGCCGAGAACTGGTGGGCGGTCAACACCCTCAAGTTCAACGCCTACGAGAAGATCGAGGCGGACATGGCGGACAAGGCGGTGAGCGAGGCCTCGGACATCGCCGACACCGCCCAGCGCGACGCCTACATCACCGGTGCCGCCGTCGTGGTCGCCCTGCTCCTCGCCTTCATCCTGGCCGGTGCGGTCGCCCGTCAGATGAGCCGCTCGATGCGCCAGCTGCGCAACGCCGCCTTCGGCATCGCCGAGCAGCGCCTGCCGATGCTGGTCGACCAGCTCTCCCGCACCGACCCGGGCCGCGTCGACACCCGCGTCCAGGCCATCCCGATCACCACCACGGACGAGATCGGCGAAGTCGCCCGCGCCTTCGACCAGGTCCACCGCGAGGCCGTCCGGCTCGCCGCCGAGCAGGCCCTGCTGCGGGGCAACATCAACGCGATCTTCACCAACCTGTCGCGCCGCAACCAGTCGCTGATCGAGGGCCAGCTGACCCTCATCACCGACCTGGAGAACAACGAGGCCGACCCGGACCAGCTGGAGAACCTCTTCAAGCTGGACCACCTCGCCACCCGTATGCGCCGCAACGGCGAGAACCTCCTCGTCCTCGCCGGCGAGGAGCCCGGCCGCCGCTGGGACCAGCCGGTGCCGCTGGTCGACGTGCTGCGCGCCGCCTCCTCCGAGGTGGAGCAGTACGAGCGCATCGAGCTGTCGGGCGTGCCGGAGGCCGAGATCCACGGCCGGGCCGTGACCGACCTCGTGCACCTGCTGGCCGAGCTGCTGGAGAACGCGACGACGTTCTCCTCCCCGCAGACCAAGGTCCGCGTCACCGCGACCCGTCTGCCCGACGGCCGCGTGATGATCGAGATCCACGACAAGGGCATCGGCCTGACCGCCGAGGACTTCGCGGACATCAACCACAAGCTGGCCAACCCGCCCACCGTGGACGCCGCGATCTCGCAGCGCATGGGCCTGTTCGTGGTCGGCCGGCTGTCCGACCGGCACGGCATCCGCGTCCAGCTGCGCCCCTCGGGCGAGCAGGCCGGCACCACCTCGCTGGTCATGCTGCCCGACGCGATCACCCACGGCGGTGGCGGCGAGCAGCACGTGGACCGCGACGAGTTCACCGTCTCGCAGATCATCCCGGAGCAGAACTTCGGCGGCGAGAACTTCAACCAGCAGCCGATGCGCACGGCGGCCGAGCTCGGCTTCGACGACAGCCGCTACTCGGACGTCCCGGACGACATACGCGAGCTGGACCCCGTCGGCCGCTCCCTGATGCGCGAGGAGCGCCGGGCGGCCCTGGAGGCCCAGGCGCACCAGCCGCCCGCCCTGCCCGGACAGAACGCCCAGGAGCAGGCCGAGGCGCCCGCGTACCAGGACGAGTACACCGCGCAGCACGGCAACGGGCAGCACGGCAACGGGCAGCACGGCTACGACGCCGGCCAGGCCTACGACACCGGCCAGACCGGCTACCCCGAGCAGCAGCCCGCCGCGTACGACCGTCAGGCGCCGTACGAGGAGCAGCAGCAGACGGCGTACGAGGAGCCGCAGCGGCAGTCGTACGAGGAGCAGTACTACGCGCCGAACGGCGGCCTGCCGCAGAACGACACCTTCTCGCCGAACGGCGGCTACCCGGAGCCCTCCTATGCGGAGCCGGCCCAGGAGGAGCCCGCGGCGCCGGGTGCGGGCGTGCCCGGCAGCTTCCCCGCCTTCGAGCAGCGGCGCTACCAGGATGACTGGCCGCAGCAGGACGGTTACCAGAATGGCTACCCGAACCAGTACCCTTCTCAGGCCCCGGAAACGGAATCTGCGCAGGCCGCTGACGCGGGTGAGCAGGACCGCGTAGGCTTCGACCGTCCGGGACCGGCCCACTCCGCCGCACCCTCGCTGACCGACGCCGGGCTTCCCCGCCGCGGGTCCGCCGCGAGCGGTGCGAACGGCGCGGGCGGCGCCCGGCACGCGAGCCAGGAGCCTCCGGCCTCCACCCCGGAGAGCAACGGCGACAGCGACTGGCGCTCGGCGAACGACGAGCGGTGGCAGCAGGCCTCGCAGCTCCGGAAGCCGAAGGCGGGCGGGGTCACCTCCTCCGGCCTGCCGAGGCGGGTACCCAAGGCCAACCTGATCGAGGGTTCCGCCGAGAGCACTCCCCAGGGGGGCCCACAGGTCTCCCGTGCCCCGGAGGACGTCCGGGGCAGGCTGAGCAACCTGCGCCGGGGCGTCCAACGCGGACGCAGCGCAGGCAGTGAAACGAACGGCCAGGGCTTCGGTCCTGACAGCACCTACAACCAGGAGCGTTAGTGTGAGCCCGATGAGCCAGGCGGCACAGAACCTGAACTGGTTGATCACCAACTTCGTGGACAACACCCCGGGGGTGTCCCACACGGTGGTGGTCTCCGCCGACGGACTCCTTCTGGCGATGTCCGAAGGCTTTCCCCGCGACCGCGCCGACCAGCTCGCGGCCGTCGCCTCCGGTCTGACGTCTCTGACGGCAGGCGCCTCCCGGATCTTCGAGGGTGGCAGCGTGAACCAGACGGTTGTGGAGATGGAGCGGGGATTCCTCTTCATCATGTCCATCTCCGACGGCTCGTCGCTCGCGGTTCTCGCACATCCGGAGGCGGACATCGGCCTCATCGGGTACGAGATGGCGCTGCTGGTGGACCGAGCCGGTACGGTCCTGACGCCGGACCTTCGTGCGGAGCTCCAGGGGAGCCTGCTCAACTAATCGACGGACGGTGCGTTTTGGCGTCCTGTGGCCGTAAGGTTTCGGGACGCGGCTCCACAGCGATGGGTGCCAGGCACAGTCGGAGGAGGAGAAAGTGGCAACACCCCCAGGCGGTTCGTCTTCGGGCAACTGGTCGTACGGCCCTGCCCAGGGTCAGGGCGACGGTGGTCAGAACCCGAACCGTTACAACTTCCCCTCCGCACCGAGCCACCGGCAGCCGTACGCGCCACAGGGCCCCGGCCCGTCGCCGTACGACCAGCCGCCGGCGCCGCGCATCCAGCCCGTGCAGCCGCAGCGCCGCACCCCCGAGCCGGCGCCCGCCGGGGCGTCGAACAATCCGTTGGTGCGTCCGTACGCCATGACCGGCGGCCGGACCCGCCCGCGCTACCAGCTCGCCATCGAGGCGCTGGTGCACACCACTGCGCAGCCGCACCAGATGCAGGGCCAGCTGCCCGAGCATCAGCGGATCTGCAACCTCTGCCGGGAAATCAAGTCGGTCGCCGAGATCTCGGCGCTCCTCACGATCCCTCTCGGCGTGGCCAGGATCCTCGTCGCCGACTTGGCGGAGGCGGGACTGGTCGCCATCCATCAGCCCGGCGGCGACGAGAACGCCGGCGGCCAGCCAGACGTGACACTGCTCGAAAGGGTGCTCAGTGGACTTCGCAAGCTCTAGCGGAGGGCCTTCCCGCTCCACCACGTCCGCGAAGATCGTGGTGGCTGGCGGCTTCGGCGTGGGCAAGACCACGTTCGTCGGCGCCGTCTCGGAGATCAATCCGCTGCGCACAGAGGCCGTCATGACGTCCGCTTCGGCGGGCATCGACGACCTCACCCACACCGGGGACAAGACCACCACCACGGTGGCCATGGACTTCGGCCGTATCACCCTGGACCAGGACCTGATCCTGTACCTCTTCGGTACGCCCGGTCAGGACCGGTTCTGGTTCATGTGGGACGACCTGGTGCGCGGCGCCATCGGCGCGATCGTGCTGGTCGACACGAGGCGGCTCGCCGACTGCTTCCCCGCCGTCGACTACTTCGAGAACTCGGGCCTGCCGTTCGTCATCGCCCTCAACGGCTTCGACGGGCAGCAGCCGTACACGCCGGACGAGGTCCGGGAAGCCCTCCAGATCGGCCCCGACACCCCCATCATCACGACCGACGCCCGCCACCGGGCGGACGCGAAGTCGGCGCTGATCACGCTGGTCGAGCACGCGCTGATGGCACGCCTGCGGTAATCGGCACGTTCGCCTTGCGGCCTCCGTTCCTCCTGTGGGAGGAGTGGGGGCCGCAGGTGTTTTCCGGAAGGGGGGCGCGATGAGCGCGGAGGCGGCGGCGTTACGGCTGGGCACGACCGTGGCGAAGACGGCGGCGGACATCTGGCTGGGCGGCAGGCGGCGGCAGCAGGAGCGGCATCTGCCGCTGGCGGAGCTGGTGCGGGTACGGGTGCCCGGGCTGCGGCTGCAGCGGAGTGTGGAGCGGCAGTTCGGGCAGATCACCGATGCCGTCTTCGACCGGCTGGAGCCGTATCTGGAGCACGAGTTCCGGGGGCTGGACGAGTCCGGCAGGCAGGCCGTGATCGACGCGGTGTGCGACACGTTCGCGCGGGCGGACCTCTCCGACGCGGCGGTGCTCGCGGCGGATGCCAACGCCGCCGAGCTGATCCGCCGTATCACCGGGTCGGTGCCGGCGCCGGTGGGCCTGAACGAGGCGGAGTCCCGGCTGTACGAGGTGCTCTTCGCCGAGTGCGTCGAGTACTACGTGCGGATCGTGCGGAGCCTGCCGGTCTTCGAGGAGCGGGCGGCGGCCGAGCTGCTGGCCCGGACGTCCACGCTCGGCGCGGAGGTGGCCCGGCTCCTGGAGCGGCTGCCGGACCGCTCCCTGCTCGCGCCGGACGGCACGGACCAGGACACGGCGTTCCGGCGCCGGTACCTGGAGTTGGTCAGCCGGGACCTGGACGAGGTGGAGCTGTTCCGGCGCACGTCGGACCGGGCGGCGGGGCCCCGGGTGCGGCTGTCGGCGGCATACGTGAGTCTGCGGGCCACCGGTGACGACGGGACCCGGCGTCGCACCGCCCGTCCCTTCTCCCGGCTGCGGCCCGACATGAGCGACTGGGAGGAGGCCGGGAGCGAAGGCTCCGGGATGCGGGTGGAGGCCGGGCTCAGCGGGGCCTCACGGGTGCTGCTGCGCGGCGAGGCGGGCTCCGGCAAGACGACCCTGCTGCGGTGGCTGGCGGTGACGGCGGCGCGCGGTGCCTTCTCCGGGGAGCTGGCCGACTGGAACGGCCTCACGCCTGTCTTCGTCAAGCTGCGGGAGTACAGCGGCCGTACGCCGCCGAATCCGGACGCGATGCTCGACGGCATCGCCGGGCCCATCACCGGCATCATGCCCAAGGGCTGGGTGGAGCGGCAGCTCGACTCGGGCCGGGCCCTGCTGCTGATCGACGGCGTGGACGAACTGCTCGACCGGGAGCGCCGGGCGGTCCGGGACTGGCTGCGCAAACTGCTGGTGGCCTACGACGGGGTGCGTGTGGTCGTCACGTCCCGCCCTGCCGCCGCCGGCGCGGACTGGCTGCGCGGGGAGCACTTCACGGCGATGCACCTGGACCGTATGAGCCCGCCGGACCTGGCGGCCTTCGTACGGCAGTGGCACCAGGCGGTACGCGAACTGGGCGAGGACCTGCCCTGTCCCGTGGACGACCTTCCGCTGTACGAACAGTCCCTGCTGACCAGCCTGAAGGACCGTCCCCACCTCCAGTCGCTGGCGGGCACTCCCCTGCTGGCCGCGATGCTGTGCGCCATGCACCTCAACCGGGGCCGGCAACTGCCCCGCGACCGCATGGAGTTGTACCGGAACGCGCTGCACACCCTGGTCCATGACCGCGACGCCGACCGGAACGTGCCGAGCGCGGTGGACAGCAAGCTGAGCCTCAGCGACAAGCTCGTCCTCCTGCGGGACCTGGCCTGGCGGCTGTCGGACAACAACCGCAGTGAGATCTCCGTGGAGCAGGCCGCCGTGCACGTCGGCCGGAAGCTGCTGGCGATGAGACACCTGGACGGCCTGGAGGGCGGGCAGGTGCTGGACCAGTTGCGGCACCGCTCCGGCATCCTCCGCTCCCCCGCCGAGGCCCGTCTGGACTTCGTGCACCGGACCTTCCAGGAGTACCTCGCCGCGGAGGAGGCGGCCGAGGAGGACCGGATGGGCAGCCTGGTCGGACGGGCGCATCTGGATCTGTGGCGGGAGACGGTCATCATGGCGGCGGGCCATGCCAACGCCCGCCAGCGGGAGGAACTGCTGGGCGGCATCCTCGACCGGGCCTCGCACGAGCCCCGGCATGCGCGGACCCTGCGGCTGCTGGCGGCGTCCTGCCAGGAGACGCTGCCGGAGGTCTCCGACGGGTTGGCCGGGCGGTTGGAGGAGGCGGTGTCGTCTCTGCTGCCCGCGCGGCGGCCGACGGATCCGCCCGCGCTGGCGGCGGTGGGGTCGAGTCTGCTGCGGAGGCTGCCGCGGTCTTTGGGGGAGCTGACGGAGAAGGCCGCGGCGCAGACGGTGCGGACGGTGGCGTTGATCGGTGGGGCGGAGGCGCTGGGGCTGCTGACGCGGTACGCGGAGGACAGGCGGGATGCGGTGGTCGAGGCGCTCGTCGAGGCCTGGGGGTATTTCGACGCCGATGCCTATGCCGACGAGGTTCTGGCGGGGGTGCCGCTGGCCGGCCGACAGGTCAAGGTCACGCACTCCGGCCAGTTGCGGGCAGTTGGCCGCTTGCCTGCCGTTGATGACCTGTGGGTCAGCCACCCCGTCACGGATCTCTCGTTCCTCACCGAACTGCATCCGCTGACGCAACTCACCTTTGCCGACCTTCGAGGTGAAGTCGACCTGTCGAGGCTCGAGGCACAGACTTCGCTGACGCGCCTGGGGCTGCTCGGCGTTGCTTCGCCGAAGAACCTCGATGCCCTGGGCGCACTCCCGGCGCTGGACACCCTCTACCTCAGTTGCTACGGCCTCAACGACCTCCGCGATGTGTGCCTGCCTACGGCACTGAACTACTTGGGCTTGCTGAGTATCGATGCCTCGCTCGACCTCGCGTGCCTCAGGCATGACCAGATCATCTGGCTGGGACTGATGATGAAAGGCGTCCGCCTTCCCCGTGGCGTTGAAGCTCTGACCGGCCTGCCTCAGCTGCAGTATCTCTACCTTGCGCGCGTCGATGTGGCCGCCTGGCTGGAAACCGCACCCTTCCCTCCTCCCACGGTGACGGCCGTGAACCTGGCGGAGTGCGTCTTGCCCGACGATCCGGCCGCGCTCGGCATCCCCGGCGTGAGCGTCACCTTCTCCTGACCCACACACCACGGCCCCGCCCTCCCAAAGGAGGACGGGGCCGTAAGCAAGTGGGAGAGCTCAGCGCCAGCTGTGCGGGGCGCGGAAGCCCGGCTCGCGTTCCAGACGGCGCCAGCCGGCCTTCACGCGGCCGCGGTGGGACGGGGTCGGGTCCGTGGGGCGGGCGGCGGCGCGGGCCAGGAGGATCGCCGTGATGGCGGCGACTTCCTCGGGCTCGGCGTGGCCCTTCTCGACGCGGATATCAGGGATGTCCATGGGTGTCAGTCTCCGTGGCTGAGATGTCCGCAGGGTTACTGCGGCGGGTTGCCGTGCTTGCGGGACGGCAGGTCCGCGTGCTTGGTCTGGAGCATGGCGAGGGACTTGACGAGGACCTCGCGGGTCTCGGCGGGGTCGATGACGTCGTCGACCAGGCCGCGCTCCGCCGCGTAGTACGGGTGCATCAGCTCGGACTTGTACTCCTTGACCATCTTCTGCCGCATCGCCTCGGGGTCCTCGGCCTCGGCGATCTGGCGGCGGAAGATGACGTTGGCCGCGCCCTCCGCACCCATGACGGCGATCTCGTTCGTCGGCCAGGCGTAGGTGAGGTCCGCACCGATGGACTGGCTGTCCATGACGATGTACGCACCTCCGTAGGCCTTCCGCAGGATCAGCGAGATCCTCGGCACGGTCGCGTTGCAGTAGGCGTACAGCAGCTTCGCGCCGTGGCGGATGATGCCACCGTGCTCCTGGTCGACGCCCGGGAGGAAGCCGGGGACGTCCAGAAGGGTGATGATCGGGATGTTGAAGGCGTCGCACATCTGGACGAAGCGGGCCGCCTTCTCGGAGGCCTCGATGTCCAGGACTCCCGCGAGCACCTGGGGCTGGTTGGCGACGATGCCGACGACCTGGCCGTCCATCCGGCCCAGCGCGCAGATGATGTTGCGCGCCCAGCGCTCGTGGACCTCGAGGTAGTCGCCGTCGTCGACGAGCTCCTCGATGACCTTGGTCATGTCGTAGGGCCGGTTGCCGTCCGCCGGGACCAGGTCCAGCAGGACGTCCGAGCGGCGGTCGACCGGGTCGGAGGCCTCCGCGCGGGGCGGGTTCTCGCGGTTGTTCTGCGGGAGGAGCGACAGGAGGTAGCGGACCTCCGCGATGCAGGTCTCCTCGTCGTCGTAGGCGAAGTGGCAGACGCCGCTCGTCTCGGCGTGGACGTCCGCGCCGCCGAGGCCGTTCTGCGTGATCTCCTCGCCGGTGACCGCCTTGACGACGTCCGGGCCGGTGATGAACATCTGCGAGGTCTCGCGGACCATGAACACGAAGTCCGTCAGGGCCGGGCTGTAGGCCGCGCCGCCCGCGCACGGGCCGAGCATCACCGAGATCTGCGGGATGACGCCGGAGGCCTTGGTGTTGCGCTGGAAGATGCCGCCGTAGCCCGCGAGGGCGGAGACGCCCTCCTGGATGCGGGCGCCCGCGCCGTCGTTCAGGGACACCAGGGGGGCACCGGCCGCGATGGCCATGTCCATGATCTTGTGGATCTTCGTGGCGTGGGCCTCGCCCAGCGCGCCGCCGAAGATGCGGAAGTCATGGGCGTAGACGAAGACCGTCCGGCCCTCCACCGTGCCCCAGCCGGTGAGCACACCGTCGGTGTACGGCTTCTTGGTCTCCAGGCCGAAGCCCGTGGCCCGGTGCCGGCGCAGCTGCTCGACCTCGCGGAAGGAACCGGGGTCGAGGAGCAGCTCGATGCGCTCCCGCGCGGTCAGCTTGCCCTTGGCGTGCTGCGCCTGGGTCGCCTTCTCGCTCGGGCCGGCCACCGCCTGCGCACGGATCTCGTGCAGTTCGGCCACGCGTCCACGCGCGTCGGTCGGCTCACCCGGCGCCTCATCCAAAACGGTCATGTAGCGACCTTACGAAGCCGACCGCGGATTCCGGGCCGTCGACTCCTCACAGTCTCCGGCGTGTTTTCCTGGTACCCCTGAACAGAACCGTGGCGGGGTTGAGCCTTTTCGACTGCTCAGGGGGCGGTCGGCTTGTAGGGGTCGGACAAGGGCCTCAGCCGAGCGTCACCTCACACCGGTGGGTGGCGCAGGCCTTGTCCGGAGCGACGCGCAGGCGCAGCCGGCGGCCGGTCGCGAGCACCTCGACTGTCTGGTCCGCGCGGACGACCCGGCGGACCGGGCGGTCCCAGGTGATCTCCAGTGGTTCGCCCGTGCGGGGCGGTTCGCTCACGCAGAGGGTAACGGTACGGCCCTGGCGGACGGCCAGCACACTCGCGCCGGCGGAGGCGGTGAACGCGCCCGCCGTGCCGGGCTGCCAGAAGTTGGCGGCCGTGAGGCCGAGGGAGGGCACGCTGACCGCCTGGCGGGAGGCGTCGTTGGCGAGGACCGACAGCCAGGAGCGGTCGGCGGCGCGGCGGGCGAGTGCGCGGGGGGACGCGCCGGGCATCAGGACGTAGGCGTACGTGGCGTCCACCGGGTCGGTGCCGTGGTCGATCCAGAGGGTCTGCCAGCGGCGGGTGCGGCGCTCGGGGGTGCCGCCGGTGTTGATGTCGGACCAGGCGCCGGTGCGGTCCTCGCGCAGGGCCCGGGGCGAGCCGTCGAGCAGGATCCAGCCGCCGTGGTCCTCCAGGTGGGCCCAGCCGGGGCCGCGGACGAAGCGCTGGGTGCCGTTCTCGCCGAGGTTGCGGTTGTCGACGATCGTCTCGACGGGGACGCCGTCGGTGCAGGTGATCCCGGCGCCGAGGCAGATCACCGCGTCGGCGGCGCAGAACCAGGACTTGCGGGCCTGGAGGGTGGAGCCGAGGCCCTTGAGGTGCTGGCCGAGTGCCGCGTACGTGCCGTCGGTGGTGCCACCGACCCAGCGGGCGTCCGGGCGGGCCGTGCCCCACTCGCCGCCCTCCCGGTCGGCGAGCCGTCGGGTGGAGACGGTGGTGCCGGGCAGGCGGTACCAGTCGACGGTCGGCCAGTACCAGTCCGTGTACTGGTCGCTCGCGCCGGACCACCAGCTGACCATGCCCGCGCCGGTGTGCCAGCCGCGCGGATTCTCGCCGTTGCCGCACTCGTAGTGGGCGATGCGGTCGCTGGCCATGGCGATGTTCACGGTGAAGCCGGGGCCGCGGTGGACGGCGCGGTCCATGGCGGCGAAGAGGTGGTGGCCGGTGGGTTCGGGCGCGGCCGGGACGGACGAGGCGGCGACCGTGTGCAGCCGGGCGAGGTCGGCGACGCCGAACTGGGGTGCCGTCAGGAGCGGTGTGACGGTGTCGCGTTCGATCCAGCCCTTGACGCGGGCGTGCCAGCGGTCGCGCTCCGCCGGGCTCGCCGCGGTCGCGAGGAGGGCGATGGCGGCGATGAGCTGCCCGCCGTGGACGTGGTCGGAGCGCATGATCCCGCGGTCGTCGGAGGCGAGGTGACCGCGGCTGATGGCCCGGCCGTTGACGCTGTCCATGACCAGCCCGTCGTGGATGAGCGGGGCATAGGCGCGTTCGACGCTGTCGAGGACGAGCTGCCGGTTCGGGTCGGTGACCTCCCAGTCGGAGCCCGCGAGCAGGGTGAGGAGCCGGCCGAGGCCGTCGAGCATGACCTGGCCGTAGGTGCCCGAGTAGGCGACCCAGGTGTGCTGGACGAAGGAGCCGTCGGCGTAGAGGCCGTCGCCGCGGGTGACGTACGGGAAGACCGGGGAGAGCGCGTCCCGGGCGAGGGCGATCTTGGCCGGGGCGCGGCCGAGGATCCCGCGCAGGGCGACGGAGCGGCACAGGTCGACGCGGTTGGCGCCGGTGGAGGTGCCGGAGTAGTCGCCGAGGGCCGTGTCGGGGACGAAGTGGTCGACGGCGGCGCACGCGGCCTGGATCCGGTCGGCGCCCAGGTGGTCGTGGAGGGCGGCCGTGATGTCCATGAGGAGGCGGGGGCTGCCGATCTGCCACTCCCACCAGTTGCCGTAGCGGGTGGTGTCGGGGTTGTAGACGGTGGCGGAGAGGTGGTCGAGGCCGCGCAGGACGGCGGCGAGGAGGCGGGGGTCGGCGGTCGAGCCGGTGCGCTGCTGGACGTAAGCCTGGGTCATGGTCCACAGGCGGCCGTAGCTCCGGGTGATGCCGGCCGGCGGGTCGAAGGGGTGGCCGGGCCACAGGGAGTTCGCCGTGGGGGCCATGGTGGCGGAGAGGGCGCGGGCGCGTTCGCCGGTCTCGGCGAGACGGGCGGCGTACGGCTGCGCGGCCGGGTCGTAGCCGGTGCCGAGGGCGATGCCGAGCCAGCGCGCGCGGAGGGCTTGGTACGGGTCGGGGACGGCGGCGTCGGGAGGCCCGGCGACCCGGGCCGCGGGCGTCGCACCACCGGTCGCCGCCAGGGCCGCGGCCGCCAGCAGCAGCGCGCGCCGGCTGGGGCGGGGCGCGGCGGCCCGGGTGACGAGGCCGGCGAGCCTGGCGAGGCGGGGAAGGGCGCGACGCTGGGGAGTCATGCCCATGCCCTACCACGGCGAGGCGCTCACCTGAACGGAGGATCCGGCCGCGGTGCCCCGGATGGCGGAGGGGAGGGTGCGGCCGCGGGGGCCGGGGCGGCGGAGCGGAGGGTGCGGCCGCAGGGGCCGGGGGCGGCGGAACCGGAGGGTCCGGCCGCGCGGATCGGGATGACTGAACCCGAACCGGCCGCGGTGTCCCGGGTGGCGGACCGGAGGATGCGGCCGCGGGGGCCGGGGCGGCGGAACGGAGGACGTGGCCGCGGGGGCCGGGGCAGCGGAACCGGAGGGTCCGGCCGCGCGGACCGGGATGACTGAACCCGAACCGGCCGCGGTGCCCCGGGGTGGCGGTACGGAGGGTGCGGCCGCAGGGGCCGGGGCGGCGGAACCGGAGAAACCGGCCACTGGCCACATGGCGGGGTGGCGGGACGGGGAATCCGGACACACGGACCGGGAGGACCGGACGGGAATCCGACCGCACAGACCGAGACGGCGGAACGGGAGCACCCAGCCACACGGACCGGGATGACCGGACGGGGAATCCGGACACACGGACCGGGAGGACCGGCCGGGAATCCGACCGCACAGACCGAGACGGTGGAACGGAGCATCCGGCCACAGGGCCCCCGGGCGGCCCGACAGCCGGATGCCGGGCCGGGTCAGCCGAAGCGGTCGAGCAGGCGGCGGTATACGCCCGGGGCCAGGCCGCGGACCCGGGCGGGGAGGGTCAGCCAGGTGGGGACGTGGACCACGTCGCGCTCCTGGCGGACGGCCTCCCAGATCGCGCCGGCGACGCGGCCGGGTGAGGTGGGCCGGGGGTGGGAGCGGTCGTAGGGCCTGCCGCGGCGGGTGAAGAAGGCCGTGTCGACGGGGCCGGGCACGGCGAGGGTCACGCCCACTCCCGTGCCGCGCAGTTCCTGGCGGAGCGCCTCGGCGAAGGCGGCCAGGCCGGCCTTGGCAGCGGAGTACACCGCTTCCTCACGGACGCCCACGCTGCCCGCGATCGAGCCGAGCAGCACCACGCGGCCCCGCCCGGCCGCGATCATGGAGGGCAGGACCTCGCGCACGAGGTGGAGCGTGGCGTTGAGGTCCAGGGTCAGGACCCGGTCGATGTCGGTGTGCGGCATGGTGGCGAACGGGCCCGCCCAGCCGATGCCCGCCCCGGCGACCAGGACGTCGATGCGGCCGGTGGTGTGGAGCGCGGACCGGGCCAGCAGGCGGGGGCCGTCCGGGGCGGCGAGGTCGGCGGGCAGCACGACGGCCGAGGTGCCGGAGGCGGTCTGTTCCAGGCGGTGCCGGTCGCGTCCGCTGAGGAGCAGCTGCCAGCCGTCCATGGCGAAGCGCCGTGCCGTGGCCGCCCCGATGCCCGAGGAGGCCCCGGTGACCAGGGCCACGCGCCGGTCCAGACGCGGCGGCGGTCCGTAGGCGCGCACCCGGGAGGGGACGGCGGCCGGGGTGCGGCGCGGGGTGGCGCCCGCCGGTGGGTCGTGGGCAGAGCCGGAGCCGGTGAGTGTCACGAGTCGGTCTCCCTGCGCGGTGCGTCAGCCGTGGTCTCGTCTGTCTCCCTGCGGTCCCGCGAAACGGAACCTCCTCTTCCAGGACACCGCGACCGTGGTGCCCCGCGCCAGTGCTGGGGCCGTACTCGCGCACCGGCTCACCCGGTCCGACGCGCCCGCTGCCGTGCGCGGTCTGCGGGCCGGGCCGTCGCGTGCCGCATCCGGCAGGACCACCCCTGCGGGCCGCGCGGTGCCGCCAGGCGGCGGTATGGGCGGTACGCGCCACGGCCCCCTCGGGTTACGTAGAAGGCACCCTTCCGTGTCCGGTACGGCTCCCCGTGGCGAGGTGACCATGCGTGTGCTGCTCGTCCACCCCAGCGCCCTGATGTACTCCGAGATCTTCCTGCGGCTGGAGCCGCTGGGCCTGGAACGGGTCGCCGGCGCCGCCCGCGAGGCCGGCCACGAGGTGCGGGTCGTGGACCTCCAGGTACTGAGCCACCGCCGGCTGCGCGCTGAGGTGCGCTCCTTCCGGCCGGAGGCCCTCGGCATCTCCCTGAACTACCTGGCGAACATCCCCGAGGCCATCGAGCTGGCCGCGGAGGTGAAGCGGGCCGTGCCGGACTGCTTCGTGTTCCTCGGCGGGCACAGCGTCTCCTTCGTCGCCGAGGAGGTGCTGGAGCAGGCCGGGGGCGCGGTGGACGCGGTGGTGCGCGGCGAGGGCGAACCGGCGGTCGCGCCCCTGCTGGAGGCGGTCCGCGACGGGGGCGTGGAGGGGGTGCCCGGGATCGTCACGGCGGCCGGGCGGGGACCGGCGCCGCTGATGCTGCACGGCATCGACACACCGCTGCCCGCCCGGGACCTGATGCGGAGCCGCCGGCGCTACTTCATCGGCGAGCTGGACCCCTGCGCGTCCATCGAGTTCACCCGCGGCTGCCCCTGGGACTGCTCGTTCTGCTCGGCGTGGACGTTCTACGGCCGCAGCTACCGCAAGGCCTCGCCCGAGGCGGCGGCCGAGGACCTGGCGAACATCCGGGAGCCGAACGTCTTCATCGTCGACGACGTGGCCTTCATCCGGCCCGAGCACGGGGACGCCATCGCCGCGGAGGTGGAGCGGCGCGGCATCCGCAAGCGCTACTACCTGGAGACCCGCAGCGATGTGCTGCTGCGCCACCCCGAGGTCTTCGAACGGTGGGCCCGGCTGGGGCTGAAGTACATGTTCCTCGGGATGGAGGCCATCGACGCGGAGGGCCTGGACCTGTACCGCAAGCGGGTCAGCCCCGACGAGAACTTCCGCGCCCTGGAGCAGGCCCGCCGGCTCGGCATCAAGGTCGCCATCAACCTCATCGTCGATCCGGCCTGGGACGAGGAACGCTTCCGGGTGGTACGGGAGTTCGCGCTGGCGGTGCCGGAGATCGTGCACTTCACGGTGATGACGCCGTACCCGGGCACGGAGATCTGGCACACCGAGTCGCGGCGTCTGACCACCCGCGACTACCGGCTCTTCGACATCCAGCACGCGGTCGTGCCCACCACGCTCCCCCTGGAGCGCTTCTACGAGGAACTGGTGCGCACCCAGGCCGTCATCAACCGCAAGCACCTGGGGCTGCGCACCGCCGTCGGCGCGGCGCGTGCCCTCGGCCGCAACCTGCTGCACGGGCAGACGAACTTCGCGCGCATGCTGTGGAAGTTCAACCAGGTCTACAACCCGCGCCGGCAGTTCGCGGACCACGGCATGCCGGTGCGCTACGAATTGCCGCTGCCGCAGCACCTCGACGTCGGCGACCGGCGGAAGCTGTACGTCCACACCCGGGGCGCGACGCAGGGCGCGCCGTCCCGCCGGACCACCGACTGACTGCCCGAACCCGGCATGCCGATCGCGGTCCTGGCCTCCCTCGCCGCCGGCGTCTGCTTCGCCGTGGCCGGTGTGCTCCAGCAGTGGGCCGCGGGCGGGCGCCCGGACGCGGAGGCGCTGTCGCCGCGCCTGCTGGCCCACCTGGCCCGGGACCGGGTGTGGCTGGGCGGCATCGGGCTGGCCGTGCTGGCCTACGGTTTCCAGTCGCTGGCGCTGGCGTACGGGCCGCTCAGTCTGGTGCAGCCGCTGATCGTGGCCGAACTGGTCTTCGCCGTGCCGCTGTCGGCGCGGCTGCACCGCATGCGGCTGGGGCCGCGCGAGTGGTTCGGCACGCTGGCGGTGGCGGCCGGGCTGGTGCTGGCCCTGGTCTCGGCCCGGCCGCACGGGGGCCGGCCGGACGCGGCGGACCCGGTGTCCTGGCTGCTGGTGCTGGGCGCGACCGCCGCGCTCGTGGTGTGCGCGCTGGCGACGGCACGGCTGCTCGCGGGGCCGTGGCGGGCCTCGGCGACGGCCTTGGCGGCCGGGGCGGTCATGGGCACGCAGTCCGTGCTGCTCGCGGCGACGGTGGACCGTCTGCGCCACGGACTGCTCGCGGCGCTCTCGGCCTGGCAGACCTACGCGCTCGTCCTCGCCAGCGTCGGCGGCCTGCTGCTGATCCAGAGCGCCTTCCAGCAGGGGCCGCTGGCGTCGAGCATGACGGTCCTGGACGCGATGGAGCCGGTGGTCGCGGTGACCGTGGGCACGGCGGTCTTCGGCGAGACGATCCACACGGGCTGGCCGGTCTCGGCGGTGACGGCGGCGGGGCTGGTGCTGGTGGGGGCGGGCATCGTGAGCCTGGACTCGTCACCGGTGATCGCGGCGTTGCGGGGGCGGGGGGCGACGGAGGGGCGGTGAGGGGTGGAGCTGCGGGCGGGGGGCGGTATGGGGGGCTGCCGGCGGGGGGCTGCGTCCGGCGGGGGCGGGGGGCTGCGAGGAGCGGTGAGAGGCGGAGGGATACCGGGCCACGTCTGGCGGAGCGGCCGCCTCGGGCGGAAACACGGCCGCACCCGGCGGAGTCGGTGCTGCGGGCCGGCGGTCAAGCCGCTCGGGGGTGTGCGCGGTCCCGGGACGGTGGGCGGGCGAGCCAGACGGGGAGGAGGTCCTCGGCCAGGACGCGGTCCCAGGTGGGGTGGGTGCCGCGGGCCGTGGCCGCCGCGCGGTGCCGCACCGCCGCCAGCAGGGGCGGGTGGTCGAGGAGCCCGCCCAGGGCGTCCGCCCAGTCGCCGGGGGTGTCACGCCGTACGACGATGCCGTCGCGGCCCGGCGCGAGGAGCCACTGCGTGGTGCGCGCGCCCTCGGGCAGCACGACCGCCAGGCCGCTCGCCATCGCCTCGGCGACGACGTTGCCGCAGGTCTCCGTGCGCGAGGGGAACGCGAAGACGTCACAGCCGGCGTACACCCGCGCCAGCCGGTCCTGCGGGAGGGCGCCGAGAAGGCTGACGTCGGTACCGAGGGCCTGCCGGACGGGCCCGGCCTCCGCGCCGGCGCCGGCCATGACGAGGTGCACCGCCCGGCCCCGCTCCCGCAGCAGGCGCACGCTCTCGGCCAGCAGCGGCACGCCCTTGGACGCGTCCAGCCGTCCCGCGAACAGCACCAGCGGACGGTCGGCCGGCACGCCGAGGTCCCGGACGAGCCGGGCCCGGGCCGCGGGGTCGGGGCGGAAGCGCTCGTGGTCGACGCCCCGGCGGAGCAGGGCGACCCGGTGCGGCCCTAGGACGCGGCCGAGTTCGGCCCGTCCCGCGGGGGTCGGCACCAGCACCCGTTCGCACTGGTCCAGCAGCCGGTCCCGCCGTCGGCGCAGCCGGGTCTCGGCCCGGTCCGCGAGGAACGCGCCCGGCCCCGGGCGGTCGCCGGGCAGCCACCGGCCGGCCAGGTAGCGGGCGTAGACCGAGGCGAGCAGCGGGACGTCGGTGTGCACGGAGGCGATCAGCCGGGGTGCCGGCCCGGGCGTGCGGGCGGCGCGCCGGGCGAGGCGTACGGCGGTGGCGGCGAAGGCGAAGCCGTGCGTGACGTGCCAGACGTCGTGGCGCGGCAGCAGGGCGGCGAGCCGCGGGTGGTACGGGGCGAGGTCGGTGACGTCCTCCGCGCCGTCGGCCGACATCAGCGCGCCCGTGCCGAGCATCGGGCGGAGCGTGACGAGGCGGACCCGGGGCGAGAGGACCTCGACGCGTTCCCGGTCGCCGAGGAAGTAGACGGTGAGGTCGAGGCCGGGCCGGGAGCCGTCGGGCAGGTGCTCGGGCAGGCGGGCGGCGCTCTCCGCGAAACGCTCCCAGCACTTCACGTGGCCGCCCGACGTGCCGCTCCGCACCAGCTCGACCAGGACCGCGACCGAGGACATGATCACTGGGTACCACTCGGGCCGCGGATCCAATCAGGACACCCCGCCCGATGATGTTGAACCTTGAACGGAATAGGTCTACGGTGGGGCGCGTTGAGTAGTTCAACATTCAACATCAGCCGCAGGAGGCGTACTCCATGAGCATCTTCAGCCGCAACGACACCGAGACCGCCGCCGCCACGGGCGCCGCCGTGACCCCGGACCTCGCCGCCCTGACCGGCGACTACACGATCGACCCCGCGCACTCGACGATCGGCTTCGTCGCCCGGCACGCCATGGTGACCAACGTGAAGGGCAGCTTCCAGGACTTCACCGGCACGCTCCACCTCGACGGCACCGACCCCTCGCTCTCCACGGCCTCCCTCGACGTCGTGATGGACAGCATCGAGACCGGCAACGCCGACCGCGACGGGCACCTCAAGAGCGCGGACTTCTTCAAGGCGGACGAGTTCCCGGCCATGACGTTCCGCTCCACGAAGGCGGAGGCCCTCGGCGGCGACGACTACCGCATCACCGGCGACCTGACGATCCTCGGCACGACCCGCCCGCTGACCATCACCCTCGAGTTCAACGGCGCCGCGAAGGACCCCTTCGGCAACGAGCGCGTCGGCTTCGAGGGCAAGGCGGAGATCCTGCGCTCCGAGTGGGGCCTGACCTGGAACGCCGCACTGGAGACGGGCGGCGTGCTGGTCTCCGACAAGATCAAGCTGAACTTCGACATCTCGGCGATCAGGAACGCGTGAACCGCGGCGGCCACGCCGTACGGCCCGAGTGCGTACGGCGTGGCCGAATCGCGCCCCTTGTGCGAGAACTGTCGGCGTTCCCATAATCCAGCAGCACAATTTTGACCAGTCCATGCCAGCACATGGACGTTTCTTTTGCCCTTGCTGCTGCCATGCTCTCGTCAATCTGATGCTTCGGTTGCACATCCCCAGGTCAACCCCCCACGAAAGGCATCACGTTGAAGAGACTCCTCACGGCCCTCAAGAGATGCGCGGTCCTCGGCGCCGCGGCCCTCGCGATCGTCAGTCTCCAGCCCGTCTCCGCCGCGCAGGCGGCCCCGTCGCCCGTCGTCGGCGGAACCCGCGCCGCGCAGGGCGAGTTCCCGTTCATGGTCCGGCTCTCCATGGGCTGCGGCGGCGCGCTCTACACCCAGCAGATCGTGCTCACGGCCGCGCACTGCGTGAGCGGCTCCGGCAACAACACGAGCATCACCGCGACCGCGGGGGTCGTCGACCTCCAGTCGACCAGCGGCCGGGTCCAGGTCCGCTCCACCAAGGTGCTGCGCGCCCCCGGCTACAACGGCACCGGCAAGGACTGGGCGCTCATCAAGCTCGCCCAGCCCATCAACCTGCCGACCCTGAAGATCGCCACGACCACGCAGTACAACACCGGTGACTTCACCGTCGCCGGCTGGGGCGCGAACCGCGAGGGCGGCTCCCAGCAGCGCTACCTGCTGAAGGCGACCGTGCCGTTCGTCAGCGACGCCGCCTGCAAGGCCTACGGCGGCCTGTACAGCGGCCTCGTCGCGAGCGAGGAGATCTGCGCCGGCTTCGACGCGGGCGGTGTCGACACCTGCCAGGGCGACTCCGGCGGCCCCATGTTCCGCAAGGACAACGCCGGCAACTGGATCCAGGTCGGCATCGTCAGCTGGGGTGAGGGCTGCGCCCGGCCCGAGGCCCCCGGCGTCTACACCGAGGTCTCGACCTTCGCCTCCGCCATCGCCTCGGCGGCGGCCACGCTCTGACCCGCCCCCTCGGACGACCCGCGGGCCCGGTGCCGTTCGGCGCCGGGCCCGCCCCGTGCCGGGCCACGGGCTTCCACTCCGTGCCATGGACTCCCGCCGGGCCACGGGCTTCCGCTCCGGGGCACGAGCCCCGGCTCCGGGCCACCGGCTCCCGCCCGCCTCAGCCGCCCGGCCGCCCCGACTCCAGCCTCCGGACCGCCGCCGCCACCTGGTCCGCCCGGCCGCGCGCGGTGCGGGCGCGGAGCACCCCGAGCATCACGAGGTACCGGTCCGTGCGGCCGAGCGCCTCGAAGGCCGCGGCGGCCCGCGGGCTCCGCCGAAGCGCCGCCGCCAGCTCCTCGGGGACGCCGGCCTCCCGCTGGGACTCGTACGCCGCCTCCCAGCGTCCGTCCGCCCGCGCGGCCGCCACCTCCGCGAACCCGCCGGGCCGCATCCGCCCGGCCGCGGTCAGCTCCTCGACCCGCCGGACGTTGACCAGGGACCAGAGGCTGCCGGGGCGCCGCGGGGTGATCCGCTGCAGGTACCAGGACTCGTCGAGCCCCTTGCGCTGCCCGGTGATCCACCCGTGGCACAGCGCCACGTCGTTGACGTCGGCGGCGCTGACGGAGGGGAGGCCCGAACCCTTCTTCGCGACCTTGACCCACAGGCCGGTGCGCCGGGCGGCGTGGGCGGTCAGCCAGGAGTCCAGGGCTGCCACGGACGCGAAGGAGACGGGGTCGGTGCCGTCGGAGGCGGTCATGCCGCCACCGTAGGCGGCGAGTAGGACAGTTTCCGTCCGCTACGGCAGCAGCGCGCGAGCCTGTTCGCGGGCGTGGGTGACGGGGTCCGGGAACACGGCCAGCCCGTGGGCCACGAGGGCGCCCTCGTGCAGGAGCATCAGCGACCGGGCCAGGGAGTCCGCCTCCTCGGGCGCGATGTCCGCGGCGAGGCGCGTGAACAGGGCGAGCATCCACTGCTTCTGGCCGGTGATGATCGGGTGGGCCGGATGGGCCGGGTCGCTGATCTCCGCGTGGGCGTTGACCATGCTGCACCCCTTGGGGCTCGACTCCTCGGCCCAGGCACGGGTGGCGTCGAAGACCGCGAGGACGCGCTCGCGCGGGTCCGGGCCGGCCGCGTCGAGGCGTGCGGCGAGGAAGGCCCGCCAGCGCTCGTCGCGGTCCGCGAGGTACTCGACGACGATCTGCTCCTTGGAGCCGAACCGGTCGTAGAGGGTCTTCTTGGTCACCCCGGCCTCGGCGGAGATGAGGTCGACCCCGACCGCGTGGATGCCGCGCTCGTAGAACAGCCGGGCGGCGGCCTCCAGGGCGCGGTGCGCGGCGGGCGTCATCGTGATGCGGCGGGGGTGCGGTGCGGTGGTGCCCATGGAACCTGACTATACCGTTCTGTATAGTGGGCCGGGAACGGGTATACCGATCTGTCTACTGGTTGTGATGTCGTGAACATCCTCCTGTCCCTCGCCTTCGTCCTGTGCTGGAGTTCCGGGTTCATCGGGGCCAAGCTCGGTGCGGGCAGCGCGTCCGCGCTCACGGTCCTGATGTGGCGGTTCCTGCCGCTCGCCGTCGTCCTCGTCGCCGTCGCCGTCGTCATGCGGGGCGCGTGGCGGGGGCTCACCGCCCGGGGCCTGACCCGGCAGGCCGTGATCGGCGTGCTGTCGCAGAGCGGCTATCTGCTCAGCGTCTACTACGCCATCCAGCTCGGCGTCTCCAGCGGCACGACGGCCCTGATCGACGGGGTGCAGCCGCTGGTCGCCGGGGCCCTCGCGGGACCGCTGCTGGGCCAGTACGTCTCGGGCCGGCAGTGGGTCGGCCTCGGTCTGGGGCTGGCCGGCGTCGCCGTGGTCACCGTGGCCGACGCGGCGGCGGGAGCGGGCGTGGCCTGGTGGGCGTACGCCGTGCCGCTGCTCGGCATGCTGTCCCTGGTCGCGGCGACGTTCCTGGAGAGCCGGTCCCGCGCGCGGGTCGCCCCCTCCGTGTCGCTGACCGTCCACTGCGTCACGAGCGCCGTCCTGTTCACCGCGCTCGCCCTGGGCACGGGTGCCGCGGCGCCGCCCGCCGGGACCGAATTCTGGGTGGCGGTCGCCTGGCTCGTGGGCCTGTCCACGTTCGGCGGGTACGGGCTGTACTGGCTGATCCTGAAGCGCTCCGGCGTCACGAAGGTCAACACGCTGATGTTCCTGATGGCCCCGGTCACGGCCGTCTGGGGCGCGCTGATGTTCGGTGAGCCGTTCGGCTTCCAGACCGCGGCGGGGCTGGCCGTCTGCCTCGCGGCCGTCGTCGTGGTCCACCGCGGTGACGGGCGGCGCGGCACGGCCCGGACCGCCGCCCGCGGGGAGGGGGCGGAAAACCGGTGGACCCGGTCCGCCGAGTCCGCCTAACGTGCCGTCCATGTCCAGCCCCGAGGCGTCCAGACTGCGGCCACCGGCTCTCCGGTGGCTGCTCGTGACGCCGAAGCCGGGCCGCCGGGCCCGCTGACGCCCGCTCGCTCCGCCACCGGTGTGCCGTCCGACGTGTCGTGTCCGTCGTCGACTTCCGGGTGCGGAGTTCCTTCATGCCATTCGCTCTTCTTCTGCTGAGCCTTGCCGTGTTCGCGCAAGGCACGTCCGAGTTCATGCCGTCCGGGCTGGTGCCGGACATCGCGCGGGATCTGGGGGTGTCCGTCCCCGCGGCGGGGGCGCTGACCTCCGCCTTCGCGGCGGGGATGGTCGTCGGGGCGCCGCTGGTGGCGGCCCTCGCGCGGCGCTGGCCGCGGCGGGGCGCGCTGCTGGCGTTCCTCGGCGTCTTCCTCGCCGTCCACGTCGTCGGTGCGCTCACCGGCAGCTTCGCGGTGCTGCTCGCCACGCGGGTCGTGGGGGCGTTCGCCAACGCCGGGTTCCTCGCCGTCGCCCTCGTGGCCGCCGTGGGCATGGTCCCCGCGGATGCGAAGGGCCGGGCCACGTCCATGCTGCTGGGCGGGGTGACGCTGGCGTGCGTGGCCGGGGTGCCCGCCGGGGCCGTGCTGGGCGAACTGTGGGGGTGGCGTGCGGCGTTCTGGGCCGTGGCGCTGGTGTCGGTGCCGGCGTTGGTGGCCGTGGCGCGGTCCGTGCCCGGAGGCAGGGCCGAGGGTGCGCCGCCCGCGCTGCGGGGTGAGCTGCGGTCGCTGCGCGGTCCCCGGCTGCTCGTGACGCTGCTGCTGGGCGCCCTGGTGAACGGGGCGACGTTCTGCACCTTCACCTATCTCGCGCCGCTGGTCACCGAGGTGACGGGGCTGGGCAGCGGCTGGGTGCCCGGGGCGCTCGCGCTGTTCGGGGCCGGGTCGTTCGCGGGGGTGACCGCGGCGGGGCGCTTCGCCGACCGGCATCCGGTGCCGGTCCTCGCCGGCGGGGGCGTCGCGGTGTGCGTGGGCTGGTGCGTCCTGGCCCTCGGGGCCGGGCACCCGGTCCTGGCCCTCGGGCTGGTCTTCGCGCAGGGGGCGCTGTCCTTCGGGGTCGGCTCCACGCTGATCTCCCAGGCGCTGTACGCGGCGCCGGCCGCTCCGACGCTGGCCGGCGGTTTCGCCACGGCCGCATTCAACGTGGGCGCCGCGCTGGGCCCCTGGGCCGGCGGCACGGCCATCGGCGCCGGGTTCGGGTACCGCTCGCCGGTGTGGGTCAGCGCGGCGCTGGTCGTCCTGGCGGGCGCGGTGGCCGGGTTGGCGTGGTGGCGGTGGGGGCGTCGGGGCGTGGGCCGGGAGGTGGTATGGGGCTGAGGTCCGGCGGGGCGTGCGGGCGGGGCCCGGGGGCTACTGGACGGGACCTGCGGCCCGTCGACCCGGCCGGCGAGGTCGGGGGCAGCGGGCCCCGACCGCTCCCGCCATCGGCCCGGGCGAGGCGTCGGCCCGCCGGCGAAGTCGAGGACGGCGCTCCCGGCCCCGGCGCCCCGCCACCTCCAGTCGCCCGCATCGTCGGCCCGGGCGACCGTCGGCCCGGCCAGCGGCGTGGGGGGCGGCCGTCCCGGGCCCGGCGCCCACCGCCTCCGGTCGCCCCCGTCATCGGCCCGGGCGAGGCGTCGGCCCGGCCGGCGAAGTCGAGGGCGGCGCTCCCGGCCCCGGCGCCCACCACCTCCAGCCGCCCCCATCGTCGGCCCGGGCGACCGTCGGCCCGGGGTCAACGTCCCGCCCGACACCAACGAGTGGTGGGCCTACCAGCCCCACTACG